>JADDQH010000080.1 GCA_016781485.1 Chloroflexota bacterium
CGTACCCGCCGGCGGCGGCGATCGCGTCACCGACCCGGCTGCCCTCGCGCAGCCGGTAGAGCCCGGGTTTCCGGACGGCGCCGGCGACGTCGACGAGCCACGCCGCGGTCGGAGCCGGAGACGCCGCGACGTCGGTGCGAGGGGCCTCGAGCGCCTGGCCCGCGCTGACCGAGACCTCGGACTTCGGTGAGGTCGCGAGCAGGAATGCACCGGCCGCGACGAGGCCCATCACCACGATGACGGCGAGCCCGAGGAGGATGAGCGGATCCCGCCGATACCCAGGTGTGGCGGGAACGGTCGGAGCCGATGGCGCCGGTCGCGGGGCACCACCTGCCTCGGTCGGCGGGTCGCCGACCCGATCATCGATCCGTCGCCAGCTCGACGGTCCGGGCTCGAGCTCGACCTTGTTCTGCATCTCGGCGCTCTCCGCGGCGGGAGACTGCGGCGGACGATGGCGGGGCGGCGGTGTCGGGGACGGATGCGGCGACGCGTCCAACCGACGCAGTGCCGGCGGGGGTGGTGACGAGCGCGGTCGCGCCCGTGGAAGTCGAAGGGCTGGTTCGGCGGGCCGTTCGGCAGGCCGGCGGCGGCGGGGACGGCGGTCCACGGATCGAACGGGAACGCCCGCTGACACTCGGGGCACTCGAGAGGCGGCGGACGTTGAAGGGACTGTAGGCGCTCGCCCTTAGTCCTCGCTTACTCCCGTCTCCACGCCGGCTTCTCCTGACCCTCGCCAGGGCGCCCACCGCAACGCCTTTCTCGGCCATCGCCGCCTCTCGACGGTCGATGCAGGAACGGAGATCCAAGACGCGCCCGCACGAAGAAGACGGCGGCGTGCCGAAGCAGCCGAGCCGGAACCACGCGACCATCACCGCGAGAAGTGGGTCGCGGACAATACTCGTCCCATCGGAAGCCGGCCGCCCAAGCGGAACCGGCCGAGTCGGAGGCGTAGGCGATGATCAAGAGGGTATTGCTGCTCTGGTTGTTCCGGAAGCTCACGAGGCGAGGACGATGATGCGGCTCGCGTGAAGAGAAGCCTCGGTCCGGGATCGGTGCGGGCTTCTTCTTGGGACCGCCAAGGAGCTCCGGACCTGTAACGGATGTGCTCGTTCTGGCATGGCGCGCGAATGTAAGGCGTCGTCTTGCCGACGCGGAAGCAGCGGCTGGTCGTGACGTGTCTCTCGATCGTCGGCGTCTCGGCTGGCCTGCCCGAGCCCACTCTCTCGGCTTCGCCGCCGGCGCTAAAGTCACTTCCGATGCCCCTCGTGTTCGCTCCTGCCGCGCGTCGTGGAGGCCGCGGCCGCCCGGGCCGGTCGCCGCTTGACGATCCTCGGTTCGCGGTCGCGATCGTCTCGGTCTTCATCCTCCTCGCGGCGGTGGTGGTCCTCGCCACCTACGGCCTTCCCGGTGCCGTCGATGCAACGGGTCCCGCGATCCTCGAGATCGGAGTGGTGCTCCTCCTTGCCGCCGCGATGGGCTGGCTCGCGCGACGGCTCGGGCTGCCCGCCGTCGTCGGATACCTCGCGGCGGGGATCACCGTCTCCCCATTCACGCCGGGGTTCGTCGCCGGCCGCGAGCAGCTGCAGCTCCTGGCCGATGTCGGGGTCGTCCTCCTGCTGTTCGAGGTGGGCATCGAGATCGATCTCGTGCGGTTGCGACGGGAGCAGCGAGGACTGCTTTGGGCCGCGCCCGCGCAGACGCTCGCCTCGACGCTGATCGCCGGCGCCGCCGCCTACGTCGCCGGTCTGCCGCTCCTCGGCGCTGCCCTCGTCGGGCTGTGCGTCGCGCTCTCGTCAAGCGTCGTGATCGTCAACATCACTCGCAGCCGACGGCGCACGACGGACGAGCCGACCGAGCGCGCGCTGCTCGGGTGGAGCGTGATGCAGGATGTGACCGGCGTGGTGATAGGGGCGCTGCTGCTGGCGCTCGTCACAACGGGGTCGCGGCCGCTCTCGATCGCGATCCTCGGGCTGGTCGCCTTTGCGGTCGTCGCCGTGTCCGCCGCGTGGCTCCTGCCCCGCCTGCTGTCGGCGCTGCTCCCCGAGCGCGACCTGTTCCTCATCGTCTCGGTCGCCAGCGGTCTCGCGATCGCAGGCATCGGTGCTGTCGTGTTCGGCCTCCCACTCGCGCTCGCCGCCTTCGTGTCGGGGCTGGCCATCGTCGAGAGCCACGAGTCGGCGGTGGAGGCGCGACGCCAGCTGCTGCCGTTCCGCGATCTCTTCGCGGTCCTGTTCTTCGTCACCGTCGGTTCGCTCATCGACCCGGCCGCGCTCCTCCGCGGGGCTCCCTGGCTCGCGCTCCTGCTGGTACTCGTCGTGGTCGGCAAGGTCGCGGTCGCCGCGGTCCTGGCTCGACTGGCGCGACTCCCGGCACGACCGCTGCAGCTCGGCGTGGGTCTCGGCCAGATCGGGGAGTTCAGCTTCGTGCTCGCGTCGGCCGGTGCCGCGGCGGGCGTCCTGTCAGCCGAGGTCTACGCCGCGGTCCTCGCCTCAGTGGCCGTCAGCATCGCCGTCTCCACCGTCGCGGTGCGATTCGCGGCGTCGCGGCCGAGTGACGCCATCGCGCACGGGTAGGGCACCGGGACCGCCCCGCGTCAGCGAACGGTCACCGCGCCGTGGCGAAGGGCGAACAGCACCGCCTGGAGTCGTGACTCTACGGCGAGCTTGGCGAGGATGTTGGCCACGTGGTTGCGGGCCGTATCGGGGCTGACCTTGAGCCGGTCCGCGATCTCCTTGTCGCTCAGGCCGTCGGCGAGCGCGTCCAGCACCTCCCGCTCGCGCCGGGTCAGTGACGCGAGCGCGGCGTTGCCCTCCTCGTCGCGTTGGTGCTGCTCGCCCGCGAGCCTCACGAGCTCTGCGATCTCCCGCGGCGTATGGACCCAGCCGCCCTGCAGGAGGGTCCGGATGGCATCGATGATCGTGTCGATGCCGGTCGACTTCTGCAGGACTGCCGATGCGCCCGCGTCCAGGCACCTGCCCAGGTCGGGAAGGTCGGCGCTCCCCGTCAGGATGATCACCGGGCCGTGGGGGTTCACCGCTCGGAAGGCCCGGATAAGCTCGATCCCGCTGCCGTCGCCGAGGGCGAAGTCGAAGACGGCCACATCCACGCCTTCGAGCTTGGAGCGTCCCTCTGCTACGGAACCTGCTTCCAGCACCTGCCGGATGTCCGGCTCGCGCTCGAGGATGCGCGCGAAGGGCTGCCTGAAGGCGGCATGGTCGTCGACGACGAGGACCGAGATCGCGTTTCCTTCGGCCATGACTAACGAGCCCACCCTCAACCTACGGCGAACGCGCGAAGGGTAGCACCGGGATCAGGCCGTTTGGGGGGCGGGCGGGCGGATCGGCCTTCAAGGCTCTGCGCCGCACACTCGCAGGCCGGGCGTTCGGTTCGCGACGAGCAAGACCAGCGAGGCTGGCGCTTTCTACGCCGCGACCCGCTCCAGGCGCGGCTTGACCTCGGTCATCAGCCGCTCGATCGACTCTCGGTCGTGCGGGGCCGGGAACCCGAAGATGAAGTGGCGGTAGCCGATCTCGAGGTAGGGCTCGAGGCGCTCGGCGACGTCCTCCAGCGTCCCGACCGGCTGGTCGGTCCATAGCCGCGCGCTCCCGGGGCGCTGGCGTGGATCGGGGGGCGGGCATGGCTCGGATCGGCTGACGCGTCGCCGACCCGGCTGCCTTCGGGAGCCGACGAACCTTCGCTTGCTGTCGACAAATACGTCATTTGTATGACGACAAGCGGCACGAGGGACGATAGCCTCGCCGGGTCGTCGTGCTCGCGGGGTCGCCACAGGGGGGCTTGGAGTGGTGACGACGGCAGCCCCTGAGGGCCGCGCCGCGGCCGATCCCACCGGAGGAATCGATGAAGCGACTTCTTGCGCGCCTCGCTGGGCGCCAGCGCGCGACCGCGGTCAGCGCGCTCGTGCTCGTGTTCGCCCTGGCCGGCACGGTCCTCGCCGGCAGCGGCCGCTATGCGAGCTTCAACCTCGGCGTCGTGAATACGATCAACGGGTACGTGACGACGCTCAAGGGCGCGATGGGCGGCGCGCTGCTCCAGCTCACCAACACGAGCACGTCGACGTCATCGGCGGGACTGGCGGTCACGACGAGCGGCGGCACGGGCGTGAAGATCACCGTCCCGACCGGACGTCCGCCCATCGTCGTGAACTCCGCCGCCGGCAAGGCGACGAACCTCAACGCCGACAAGCTCGACGGCAAGAACGCCGCGGACTTCCTGCCCGCAGCCGGCAAGGCGGTGAACGCCGACAAGCTCGACGGCATCGACTCGAGCGAGCTCCAGAAGAAGCTGACGGGGAACTGCCCGGCGGATAGCTCGATCCGCGCGATCACCCAGCCCGGCGCAGTGACTTGCGAAGCGGACGACATCAACGGCGGCGACGCGCAGACGCTCGACGGGAAGGATTCGGCCGACTTCGCGGAGGCAGCGCACGACCATGAGATCAGCACCGACACGGTGACCGGCGAGGGCAACAATGCGACCGATGGCACAGCCTCGGGCAACCTCAAGCTCCTGACGGTCGGCCGCGAGAACCTCGTCCTCGGCGTCGTCAGCACCGCGCAACTCGCCGGTGACGCTGTGACCACGGACAAGGTAAGCGAGGACGACCTCACGAACCTGACCAGCAACAATATCCGGACCGGGACGCTCCGGGGCACGCTGACGGCCCCGCCAGGGACCGCCGCGGCGACCGGTGGCGACATCGCCCTCGGCACCATCAGCGGCCAGGGTGACAACGACGACGTCACGGTCAACCCGCTTGACGACGGGGCTATCACGGGCAACCTCGGGCTCGGCACGGTGGGTCGGGCGAACCTCGTCAACGGGGCGATCGACGCGACGAAAGTCTCGAGCACCTTCCTGGGCGACCTCGTCACGGAGGCAGAGCTCGCTCGCCTCGCGAACCGCGACCCGGACGGCAACGGCATCAGTGCGCCGAACGACGCCGAGGGGTTCGTGCACTGGAACAACCTCTTCGGAATCCCGATCGACTTCGCAGACGGAGACGACGACGACGGCGCCACGAAGGTCCAGCAGCTCAAGGCCAACCTCGCCACGGACGACGGAACGCCGAACCAGAACAGCGGCTCGGACGCGGACCTCGTGTCCTTCTCGGAGATCAAGGACCTCACCACCTCTGGCGGCAACGGACGCATCACCGGGACGTTCATCGCGGACGGATCGCTCTCTGCGAGCGACCTCGGCGGTAACTCCGTCGAGAGCGCCGAGATCAAGGACGGCACGATCACGGCCGCCGATCTGGCCGGCGACGACGTCGACGACCCGGGTGTGCCCGGCGACGACAGGGCACCGGGGGCGGTGACGAGCGCGAAGATCGCCGACGGCAGCATCGAGACGCGCGACGTCGCGAGCGCTGCCGTGACGATCGCGAACCTCGGTTCCGATGTGATCGACAGGTTCGAGGCACTCGAAGACAAGTTCACCGACCTCGCCGACCCGACCAGGACGTCGCCGGCAGTCGCCGCCAGCCACATCGACGCCCCGGCTCAGCTGGCTGTGAAGGTGAACCCCCCTTCGATCCCGCAGCAGACACGGACCGCGGCAACGAACGTGGTGACGGTGCCGATCCCGTTGCGGACGACCGACATCGTGACGGTGTCGCCGCCCGCCGGCCTCGACCAGCGGCTGTTGTTCGTCGGTTCCGACGTGCTGGTGGACGGGACGCTGACGGTGTACCTGTTCAACACCTCGACCACCACTGCGGTCGACGACGTCGAGCGGGAGTGGACAGTCCGGTATCTGAACGTCGTGCCCTGAGAAGCGTCCGAAAGACGAACGGAGGGCGCCGGCGAAAGCCGGCGCCCTCTTCACATGTACCTAGGGACATACGCCCAGCGGGACCGATGCCCGGAGGACTCAGCCGCCCCGGCGCTCCAGGCGCGGCTTGACCTCGGTCATCAGCCGCTCGATCGACTCGCGATCGTGGGGGGAGGGGAAGCCGAAGACGAAGTGGCGGTAGCCGATCTCGAGGTACGGCTTCAGTCGCTCGACGACGTCTTCCGGGGTCCCGACCGGCTGGTCGGTCCATAGCTTCGCGCCCCCGTTCCGCTCGAACGTCTGCTCGAAGACCCGCTGGGCCTCCTCGCGCGAGTCGCGGATGATGACGACGCCCATGCCCGCCGTGCGCTCGATCTCCCGCTCGTCGCGGCCGACCTGCTCGCAGTGGCGGCGCAGGATCTCCTCCTTGCGCCGGACGTTCTCGAAGCCCCCACCGACGTTGTTCGCGTCCCCGTAGCGGGCGACGAGCTTGAGCGTGACCTGCTCGCCGCCGCCCCCGATGAGGATCGGCATCGCGTCCTGGATCGGCGGGGGGTCGTTCCGGACGTCCCGCGCGTGGTAGTACCTGCCCTTCGCCGTCGGCCGCTCGCCGCGCAGCATCCCGCGCATGATCGGGAGCGCCTCGGCGAGCCAGCGGAGCCGTTCCGGCGCCCCTTCCCCATACGGGATCCCGAACGCCTCGTGCTCCGTCCGGAACCAGGCGGCGCCGATGCCGAGGATCGCGCGGCCCCCGCTGATGTGGTCGAGCGTCGTCGCCATCTTCGCCACGATCGCCGGGTTGCGGAACGTGTTCGCGCCGACCATCAGCCCGATCCGCACCCGCTCGGTCGCCTGCGCCCACGCGGCCAGTGTCAGCCAGCCCTCGTAGATCGGCCCTTCGTGCGACCCGACGATCGGATAGAGGTGGTCCCACGTCCAGAGGGTGTCGAACCCCGCGCGGTCGACCGTACGGGCGGCGTCGAGGAAGTCGGGCCAGTCGGTGTACTGGTTCCAGAGGTTGGCGCCGAAACGGAGGGGCTGGTCGGCCATGAGGGACTCCTGGTGCGGGTTCGTCACTCGAACCGTAGCCCAAGTGGGTCGAGTCGGCGGTCGGGGAATCCGCGGCTGTTCGGTCCGGTCGGCGCGCCACGCACGCGGTTCGCACACAGCACGCAGCTCGTATCCATCCGCGCAGCGCTATCCGCCTGAACGTTCCTCGATCCGGCGAGCGCGCTCGTGGGAGAACAGCCCCGCGACCGTTGGCCGGCCCTGGCCGCTACGCGCAGGCGCGCGCTATCGCGCCGAGCCCGCCCCCGGGCGCCTGAGAACGCGACGAGCGGTGCGAGGCGCCGCGCCTGACGCTCGACGCGCAAGGCGAGCCCGACGAGCGCCGCGTGCCTCTCGGAGGCGGTCATCCATGAGTAACTGTGCCTGGACGTAGTTCGCGTACCACATCGAAGATCTCCTGTTCCAAGTTGCTGCGTGAATGGCTAGCGACCGGCGAACCAGCCCAGGGCGACGCCGAGAGCCGCCGCGAGAGCGGTCCGCCCGGGGAGCCGTGGGGAGGGACCCTGGCCCGACTCGCGCCGGTGAAGGCGCCGAGCCTCCGCGACCAGCCGCTCCCGCTCCGCTTCACGAAGACGCGCGCGGATCAGCTCGCTCTGGTGGATCTCGTACCAACGCGTCATCGAACCCCTCCCGGGACGCTTCGCTGATGGTCGTCGCCTACTCCCTGTCGGGAGTCGGTGCCCCACTCGATAGCCGCAGCAGCGAGGAGTGCCAGGCTGGCGATGACGAGGAACAGGACCAAGAGCGAGGCCATCCGACCACCCTCCTACGTAACCGCTTCCGGCCGTCTGACCGGTTACTTGGAGGATAAGAGGTTGCGCATAACCTGTCAAGTGCTGTATAACGGTTACGCAATGACACACGCCACGTTCTCCGACCACCTCGATCACGCGTTCGAGGCCAACCACCGCTCGGCGCCGCACGGGCACCAGGCGAGCCTCGAGGACGGGCTCGACTTCATCAACACGCTCGACTGGGACCGGGGGCGATGGGCCGAGAAGCTCGACTCGCCCGAGAAGGCGTTGAGGTGGCTGGCGGACCACGAGCTGATGCACGACGACGCCCTCGAACGAGAGCTGGCGCTCGTTCGCGAGCGTGGCGAGTTCGGCGAGCAGCGACTGGAGAAGGTCAGGCGGGTCCGCGCGGCGCTGCGCGAGTTGATCGAGGCGACGGTCGAGCGGCGACCCGCCGACCCGACCCAGCTCGCGGAGGTGAACCGCGCCCTCCGAACGCACTACGTGTACGAGCTGGTGCCGGCCGCGGACGGCGTCTCACTCGACCACCGCCACGAGGGCGACCCGGTGGAGGGGGCGCTGGCGCGGCTCACCGAGAGCATCGCCCGCGAGGTCAGCCAGGGCCGCCCCGAGCGTCTCCGGGTGTGCGAGAACGATCAGTGCCGGTGGGTGTTCCTCGATACATCGCGGACCGCTCGGCGCAAGTGGTGCGACATGTCCACGTGCGGCAATCGGGCGAAGGCGGCGCGATTCCGCGAGCGGCAGCGGTCATCCGAGGAGAAGACCAAGCCCAGCGTCGCCTGAGGGCGAAAGAGGCCGTGGCACGCCTCTCACTGCGGCGCGCCACCCGCCTGCGCCTGCTTGATCGCCGTCACGAGGACGAGCGGATTCGGGAAGTCCTCGCAGTACTGGTAGCGGTACGTGAGGCGGATCGTCCCGCTCGTGTCCACGACGAATTCGCCCGGTAGCAGCCACGGGTTGTCGACGAGCGGGCGACCGATGTCGCGCCGCTTCTGCTGGAACGCGAGACCGCTCTCCCGATCGGGGTGCCACATCTCCTCCGGGGCATCGAACAGGAGCTGGGCGACCTGGCCCTCCCGCAGTCCGTACGCGTCGTAGGCCTGCGCGCTCGTATCGCACAGGATCGGACAGGTGAGGCCGTATGTTCGCGCGTACGCGGCGGCTCGTTCCGGTTCACCCTGGCCGACGATCACGACGTTCGCGCCGGCGTCGAGGTAGCCCTGCATCTCGTCGCGCAGGCGTGCCGCTCGGTCGACCCCGCAGCCACAGCCGTAGTGGCGCCAGAACAGGACGAGCGCCGGCCGGTCGGTCCAGAACTCGCTGAGCAGGCGGTCCGTCCCCGTCGAGTCCGGTAGCCGGAGGTCGGGCGCGAGGTCGCCGACCTGCGGCGGAAGCTCGGTCCAGGTCAGGTCGGCAGGTCCGCGGCTCCATATCTCCAGGAAGCGCTCCTCCGCCGACCGGATCTGTTCCTCGAGGCTGGATGTCATCGCCCTTGCCTCCATGTGACGCTTCGTTCGGTGGCGATCCCGCTGCGTCCCGCTCCGGTCCGCGTTCGGTCGCGACCGAAGGATGACCCGATGACGACTCCCGCAACATCCGGCAGATCACGGATGTTTCGGAGATCGGCTCTCGCCACCCTTCCGCGCATGGTCATCACGATCACCGTCGAGAGCAAGGACCCATTCTCGGGATCGATCGCCGGCGAGGGGAGGGCGGTGACATTCGCAGGCTGGCTCGCGCTCCTGCGGCTGCTGTCCGAGTTCGCGAGCGACCACGACCTAGAGGGCTCTCCGCGCGGCTTCGGCGGCGAGCTGGACCCGGGACGACAACCCGAGCTTTCCGAGGACGTGCGAGACGTGGGTCTCGACGGTCCTGCGTGAGATGAACAGCCTCGCCGCGATCTCCGCGTTCGTCATCCCTTCGGCAAGCAGCGCCACGACCTGACGCTCGGTTTCGGTCAGGCTCTCCCAGCCGACGCTGGGACGTCCTCGACGCCCGCGCACGCCTCGACGGCGCCCGAGCTCCCGGAAGACCAGCTCCGCCCTCGCGACCGCACGCTCCGCCGCCACCGACTCGAACCGCCCGACCGCGTCCGCGAGAAGGGAAGCCGCCTCGACTCGCCGGCCGTCCGATGCGAGCAGGGCGGCCGCGTCCAGCGCGGCGAACGCCACGGAGAGCGGGCGAGGGCTCCGACGCGCGGCGTCGACCGCCGCCAGAAGTGCCTCGATGTCCGAGGTCGCCAGACCGCGGCATCGGAGCGCGACCGCATCCATCGTCGGGAGCTGTGCGCGGGCCGCGAGTTCGGCCGCGGCCTCCACTACGGATGTGGCGATCTCCCCGTAGCCGGCGCGCGTCGGAAGGAGCACGAGATCCGGGGCAAGGTCCGGAGCCTCGGCGACCGTCCTCACCGAGATCCTCGTCGCTCCCTCCGCGAGCACGGCGCCCGGGTCGTCGCCGCGCGCCTCGCGGAACAGCATCTCGACCGCCCGAAAGGTCGCGCTCATGAACTGGGCGGGACCCGTAGCCGCGATCTGACGTTCGCCGAGCGCGAGCCAGCGCGCGGCCGACTCCAGATCGTTCCGATGGATCGCGATCCTGGCGAGGAGCGCCGCAGCCGCCACGACCCATACCCGGCACCCGACCTCGTCCGCAAGCGAGAGACTCGTCTCCGCCTCCGTGACCGCGTCGTCCCACGCGCCCTCGTGGAAGGCGAGCAGCGCCAACCCGACGTGGAACAGCGGAAGCGCCCACGCGGTCCCCGAACCTTCCGCGAGCCGTCGGCCGCTCTCGAGCGTCGTCCTCGCCTCGTCGAGCAGGTCGGCGTAGACGAGCGCGAACCCGAGGTAGAGCCGCGGCTGGATCAGCTGGATCGGCTCGGCGATATCGGTGCCCGCATCCGCCAGGGCTTGACGCGCGATCTCGACGGCCTCCCGGACGCGTCCCTTGAAGAGAGCTACCCAAGACAGTCCACACCGCGCGACGGCGACGGCGACCGCGTCGCCTGCGCTTGATCCCGCTGCCAGTCCGTCGCGAGCGGCGGACTCGGCGCCACGCAGATCTCCGGAGAAGAGCCGTCGATGCGACAGGTCGGCGAGCAGGCGGGCACGCTCGCGAACCGGGACACCGGGCGCGGCGAGTGCCGCCTCGACCTCGGCGAGTGAGTCGGCGACGCGGCCCTGGTAGACGAGTCCTCGCGCCAGCGCATACCTCAGGCGAGCGATCGAGGCGGGATCCGGCTGGGACGAGATGGCGCGCCGGCTCAGGTTCACCGCCTCGTCCAGCCTGCCCGCCCACAGCAGGGAGCGGGCGTACTCGGCCTCGAGCTCTGGCCGCCCCGGCCCGGCGGGAGGAAGGAGCCCGAGCGCCCGACCGAACAGATCCGCGGCGATCGCGGGACTTCGGGGAGCAGCCTCCCTCGCCGCTCGCGTCAGCCACGCGATCGCCTCTCGGTCGGCGACCGCCGCCGCGAGGGCGAATTGCGCGGCGATAGACGCAGTCGGTGCTTCCGCTGCCGCAAGCGCACGGGCCGCCTCGAGATGGAGTGCGGATCGCATCGACGCGGGGATGTCCTCGTACACCGCCGCCCGGACGAGGTCGTGGGAGAACGAGACGCGGTCGCGGTCTTCTCGCAGGACTCCCGCCTTCATCGCCTCTCGCACGAGCGCGAGCAGTTCGGACGCGGGTCGATGCAGCACGGTCGCGAGGTCGACCGCCGAGAACGAGCCGCCCAGGACAGCCGCCATGCGGAGCAGGTCGAGGACGTTCTCAGAGAGCGAGCTGAGGCGTCGCAGGACGATGAGTCGAAGTGATGGCGGTACGACGACACGGTCCACCTCCGCTCGGCCATCCCGGACCTCGATCCGTCCCTCGGCCCTCAGCCCCTGGAGGAGCTCGCGGATGAAGAACGGGTTCCCGCCCGCGGCCGCGATCTGCTCACGCAGGAGCGGGCCGGGTGACGCGCCGAGGAGCGCCGCCGCAAACGCGTCGACGGAGTCCCACTCGAGCGGCGCCAGCCGGAGTTCCAGCTTTGCGGGGAACGCACCCGGAAGCGTATCGAGCTCGCGGAGCGCAGGGAGCGGCCTCCGTGACGCGAGGATGGCGATCGGCAGGCGAGACACTCGACGAGCGGCCTGATGCAGTACGAGCAGCGAGGACGCATCCGCCCACTGGACGTCGTCGAGCACGAGCAATAGCGGCCCTGGCGCAGCCTCGGTCTCGAGGAGATCGAGGATCCCGTCGACGATCCGGTATCGGACGCCCGGGCCGATGGCTGCCTCGTCCGGCTCAGGACTCCGCGTCGGGGCCGAGAGCAGCTGGGCGAGCTCCGCGCGCCGGCGGTCATCGTGCCGTTCGTCCAGTTCGAGCGCCTCGGTAAGGAGGCCGAAGGGCCGGTCGCGCTCGAACTCGCGCCCCGTCCCGTGCAGGATCCGGAATCCTTGACCGAGCGCGATCGCCTCGACCTCCGCAAGCAGCCGGCTCTTGCCGATGCCCGGCTCGCCTTCCACGATCGCCACGCCCGCCCGCCCACTCTCTCGCAAGTGCGAGAGCAGGTCAGCGAGCACCGCGAGCTCTTCGGCACGGCCGACGAGGGGCGTCTCAGGGATCGTCGAGGCCATCCACGCGGATGGTAGGCCGCCCCGAAACCGGTAGACGGGCCGCCGCGCGAAGCCGGCCCGTATGCGTCGACATCGAGGCGGGCTCCGGTGAAGGTAGAAGGCGACCTCGAGCGGGATCGACATGGCACCGGTGTTTGAGAACACCCGAAATCCGTGACCTCACGGATGTCTGACGACGTTCCGAAAGACACGATCGAGGAACCGCCACGTCCGCTGACGCACCCGAAGGGGGATCGATGCCGCTCCTGACCACCCGCCGC
>JADDQH010000081.1 GCA_016781485.1 Chloroflexota bacterium
GACCCCACGACGCCCGCTTCCCCTTGCTCAGCGCCTCGGGTCGCGGCCGCAGTAACTAAGCGGCGGGTCACCCGGCGTGCGAATCACGGCTCGGGAATGAGCGCCCCGGGAAGCGTCGTCCTCCTCCGCCACAGGATCATACCGAGGCCGTCGTCACGCCCGAGCGGCTGCCCAGGGCGGCGCGTCCGGTACGCGGCGGCGACCGGTCCGTCTGGATAACGGCGGATCGAGTGGTCGGCGAGAAGGACCTCACCGAGGAGCGCAAGCGGTCCGTCGACAGGGCCGCGGCCGTCGAGCGAACGACGAAGCAGACGTCCTCGAAATGGTTGACGACAGCCAGCCGTGACAGCCGGAGGAGAGGCTCATGCCGAGAGCAGCAGCGCAACCTCTCTGAGAGAGGCCACGACATGATCGGGCTGGGGGTCGTGTGGCTCCGACCTCTGCCGCTTCCGATTTAGCCAGATGGCGATCATCCCGGCCTCCTTCGCGCCGGCGATATCGGTGACGAGTGAGTCACCGACGTGCGCCGCCTCGTGCAAGGCCACGCCAGCCCGGCGTGCTGCCTCGGCAAAGATCTCGACGGATGGTTTGCCAGCGCCGAGCTCGGCGGAGATCAGCACGACCGGGAAGTAGCTTTCCACGCCCAGCGCCGCGAGCTTGCGGCGCTGCATATCGGCTTGCCCATTGCTGATCAGTCCCAGGGTGTATCTGCCAGCGAGCCGCTCAAGCGACTCGAGCGCATCCGGAAGTGGCCGGACGCGTCGGAGTCGCTCATGGAAGAGCGCGTTCGCGATTGCGACGGGATCGCCTGCTCCGGCATCGCCGCAGTCCGCCAGCGTCCGCGCCCAGGTCTCGGCGTCGATATCGAGCCACTGGACCGGGCGCTCATCCCACATCCCCGCCGCGAGTAGTAGATGCTCGCGGTTCCCGGCGAGATAGGCCTCCATCAGGCGCTCAGGCCGTATCCCTGTCTGGTCTCCCAACTGCTCGCAGGTTCTTGCCACAGCGGCGAAGAACAGCTCCGCGCTGTCGTCGTGGAGGGTGTTGTCGAGGTCGAAGAAGACAGCCTTGACGTCGCGTACGCGGTTCATCGCGCCCGAATCGTTCGAAGCGAGGAAGGCGAGAGGCTCGGCCGCTTCTCGTCGGTCGACTGACTGAGCTGAAGCTCTGCCACGTTAAGATGCATCTTGCCCCGTTACGACTCACGTGGTATCCGGCGGGGGGATTCCGAGGATCCGGACGTGAGCGACTTGAAGCTCGACACCGTGCGCCGCCGTCCAGGTGAGTGCTTCAGCTGCGACGTCAATGCAGGTCGCGTCACACCGCCTGGCGGCACCGTCTACGAGGACGAGTACTGGATCGTGGACCACGGCGTGAGCCGCCTCGTCCGTGGATACCTGGTGCTGAAGCCGAAACGCCACGTCCACGAGCTCGCCGATCTGGTCCCGGAAGAGGCGGCGAGCCTCGGGGTGGTGGTGCAGGCGGTCGTCGCGGCGATGCGCTGGGCGCTGGGTACCGAGCGGATCTACGTCTGCTCCTTCGCCGAGACGGTCCATCACCTTCACTTCCACCTGTTGCCCAGATACCCCGAGATGCCAGGGCTGGGTCCGGACCTCATGCCGGCACTATTCGCCGAGGAACGATGGGTCTGCACGATCGCCGAGGCCGAGGACGCCGCCGCTCGTATACGCGACGCGATCCGGAACCGATCCAGTAGCCCCCCAGGTCCCTAAAGCTGAGGCCCGCCTCTTTCCGTGTTCACGCAGTCGGCCGAGCTCTACGACCTGTTCTACGACTGGAAGGACTACGCGGCCGAGGCGGCGCGTGTCGACGAGGTCGTCAGAGAGCGCCTCCCTGGCGCCCGCTCGCTCCTCGACGTGGCGTGCGGCACCGGTCGGCATCTCGAGCACCTGAGCAGGCGCTACGCGGTCGAGGGGCTCGACCTCGACCCGGGCCTGCTGTCCGTGGCTCGGCGGCGGCTCCCTCAGATCCCGTTCCACCAAGCGGACATGACGGCGTTCGACCTCGGGCGACGGTTCGACGCGGTCGTCTGCCTGTTCAGCAGCATCGGCTACGCGGAGACCCTGGATCGTCTCGCCGCCGCCGTCATGGCCATGGCGCGCCATGTCCGTCCCCGGGGGCTTCTTCTCGTCGAGCCGTGGCTCATGCCTGGCTCGTTCGACCCGCAGCACCTGGGGCGTCTGCTCGTGGTCGAGAGCGAGGGGATGCAGGCGGTCCGGGCGAATGCGAGCGCGCTCGATGGGCGTGTGTCCGTGCTCGAGTTCCACTACCTCGTCGTACGCCCGGGGACTGTTCGGCACTTCACCGAAACCCACCGGCTCGGCCTGTTCACCGACGAGGAGTACAGAAGCGCCTTCACGGCCGCAGGACTGAAGGTCGACCTGGACCGGGAAGGGCTGATGGGCCGCGGGCTTTACATCGGGCAGCGCCCGTCGTGAACGGCTTACGCATGGTGCCATCCACCATGCCGGCGCCCGACATCTCGCACTCTCTGGTGCGTTCGAGGATGACACGCGGGAACAGCTCATACTCCCCGGATGCGGAACGAGAACGAGATCCTCGTCAGGCTCTTCGAGCACAACGTGTGGGCGAATGCGGAGATGCTCGCGCCGTGTCGCGGGCTGAGCGACGAGCAGCTCGAGACCGAGACGACGGGCACATACGGCCGCCTGAGCCATACGCTCATCCACGTCGCGCGCGCCCAGGGCGGCTACCTCCGTCGCCTCACGGATTGGCAGCCGGGCCCGGAGCATCGACTGGAGTACGAGGACCCGTTTCCCGGGGTCGAGCGCATCGACGAACACCTGCGCTTCACTGGCGAGCGGTTGATCGATGTCGCCAGGGAGGCGTCGGCGGACCGGATCCTGGAAGGCGTGGACGGCGGCGAGCGGTGGACGATCCCCGCCTGGGTCGTGTTGCTGCAGGCGGCGTACCACGCGACCGAGCACCGGCAGCAGATCGCGACGACGTTGACGAACCTGGGCATCGAGCCGCCCGAGCCCGACCTGTGGACCTACTGGGACGCGGTCCGGGCTCGCGGAACACCGGCGGGGTCTGGCTAGTCGAAGTCGGCTGTTGGATCAGCCACCGACGATTCGGGTCTCCCGGATTCAGCGGTAGGATCGGGACGAAGCGCCACCCCGTCCGGTCCCTCGACGAAGGAGGGAAGGACCTCGAGCTGGACCGGTGCGGGTGCAGCGAGCAACCGCAGCGCGTCTATCAGCTGTTCCTGACGCCAGCCCTCCATCGCTACTTCGGTTCAGGGCAGGCGAGGGATGACCTCTTCGAGACGGGATGGCGGACCGGCTACATGGACGACGAGCCCGGTTTTCGTCCAGAGGCGGCCGCGAACGCGCGTTCGTCCGCCCACATCACCGTCCGACCCGCGATCTCTCGTGTCTCCCACGGACCACGCCCCGGCCGCTCGATGACCAACCGGAACTCCTCCTGCAGCCGAGCGGCATCAGCGCCGAGCACGGCGTAAAGGGTGACCACGAACGTGGAGGGCCCGCTGCCTCCGATCGCGCTCGCGACCGCCGTATCGTCGGGCCGGACGCCGAGTCGCCGCAGCGCGCGGTTGAGGAGAGACGAGTTCCAGTCGGTGGCGTCCGTCGAATACACGTCCATCGGAGGGTCCGTCAGGTCCGCCGGCACAAGGCGCTCGAGGTCGGGCGCGACATGAGGCAGCTGATCGGGATTAGGCAGCTCCCTCACGAAGTCGAGCTCCGCGATCAACTGATCGAGCTCAGCCGTGAGCTCCCGAGCGGCCCCGGGATCGGAATCGGTATCCACGGCTGGATCGTCTTCGCCGCTGGCAGGGGCCGGTCGCCCGTCCGCGACCCATGCCTGATAGCGCCGGTCGATCACCTCCTCGATGCGTCCGTAGTTATCCGGTTCGTCCACGACCCCGTAGTCCGGTAGGTGCGCGAACGTCGCGGCGTAGTCCTCGAGGTACCGGTCGTAGTAGGCATCGGTGAAGGCGTTGCCCTCGGCGCTGAGCACGTCCGCCACGAGCTTGCCGTCGATGTCATCGGCGAGGTCGGACCCGCTCATCCCACCGCTCTTGACCGCCAGAACGTGGTCAGCCGGGAAGGCGTCTGGGTCGTGGAGGTCGTGACGGATGATCCAGGCGAGGTAGAGGCCGATATGCGTGAACGCATTCTCGGCCGGTTGGCCCGCCCGGACGGCGGCGTCGTAGTGCCAGTCCAGCTTGTCGTATGCGGTCATCCGGTTCTGCTCGAACATCTATGGCGCGTCACCCGATCAACTCAACAGCTCTTGGCTCCAACGATCCCGGCGAATCTGCCGAGCTGCGCTCCGAGAGCGGTGGACCGCGCAACTCGAGTGGCTCCGGCGGCAGTCGCACTAGCGGAAACGCCACCGCTGACGGCCGTGTGCACTCCTCCACCTGCCGCGATCCGGTGAGCACCTCCTACTTCTCGGCGACCACGATCATCTGCCGCGCGTCGAGCGAAAAGTCCGTGCCGTCGGGGCCGTAGACGACGACGTCGCGGAAACCGGCCTGGAGCAGCCAGTCCCGGAACTCCGGAAACGTGAAGAAGCGGACGAAGAAGTTCGTGTGCCGAACGCGGCCGTCCCGGATGATCGTGCGCTTCGTGTAGACGCGGTTCGTGAGCGGGTCGAACCGGCTCCTGTCGACTAGGAAGTCCTCCCCGCGTTCGCCGACGTGCGCGTGTTGGAAGTTCCTGATCACCGCGTCGCGGTTCGGCATGGAGATCAGGAGCCGTCCGCCCCGGCGAAGCGCACCATGGACGCCGGTGAGGACGCTCCTGTTCTCGTCGTCCGAGAAGTAGCCATAGGCCGTGAACCAGATCAGGACGCGATCGAAGCGCTCCCGCCAGCGCAGCCGGCGCATGTCACCCTCGATGTACTCCACCTCGACGCTCCGCTCCGCGGCATCCCGGCGCGCGCGATCGAGGAACACCTGCGTCCGGTCGAGCCCGGTGACCCGGCATCCGCGCGCTGCCAGCCGATTTGCGATCCGGCCGTGGCCACACGCGAGGTCGAGCACTTCCATCGCCGGCTCGAGCCCGAGCACCTGCCACAGAAGGTCGGTCTCCTGATCGCTCCGCTCGTCCGTCAGAACGGGCTCGTAGAAGTAGAGGTAGTCCTCGTCGAAGACGCCCTCGAAGTCGAAGTCCGGCGCTCTGCCCTCCACTCGACTACTCCCGACGCCGGTCGGTCAACGCTCGGAAGCCATAGCGCGACGCCGGTCGTTCGAGCCTGCCCGACCGGCGGCGCGGAACACCCGCAGGGCGTTCAGCGTGATCATCTCGTTCGGGCCCGATCGACCCCAGTCGACCACCTCCACGTTCGACCCGGCCGTCCCGGGAGGCCTCCACCAGTAGCCGCCGGGCCGCCAGCGGCCGTCCTTCAGTCGGCGGCTCTCCAGCAGGTCGATCGCGTCGTCCGCGCGCGGGTCCGGTAGCAGACCGAGCCGGGAGAGGACCAGCAGGCCGTGGAGGAAGTCGTAGTGCCAGTAGGGCGGGTAGTGGAGCGCCACCCAGGAGGGATGGATCACCTCGCCCGTCCGTGTCGACCGGAACAAGCGGTGCTCCAGGAAGTGATCTCCGGCTCTCTCGGCGGCCTCCTTCGCGCGCGGTTCGCCGGTCGCCTTCCAGTACTCGAACAGCCCCCAGGCGGGCGCGAACGACTCATGGAACGAGGGATGACGCGCGATCACCCGCCGGTCGCAATTCCAGCCGCCATCCGGCCACTGCCACTCGACGAGCGACTCCGCGATGAGGCGGACCCGCGGATCGTCGGCGAGCCCGAGCCGGCAGCACGCTGCGAGCGCGTTGCCGTCCTGCGACGCCTCGGCGGGCGGCGACCGTCGACCGGCCGGATCGTCGACCGACGGGCCTCGGAGGTCAGCCAGGCGACGACCGTATCGGCGGCGCGAACCGCGCGCGGCTCGCCCTTGGGGACGGCGAGCTCGACCAGGGACACGAGCCGCCAATGCGCGCCCGTCCACTTCTGGTACGGATGGACACCGAAACCGCCGTCGCCCTTCTGGCCGGCAAGCAGCGTGCAGACCTTCGGGCCCTCGAGGATCCGCTCCTCCTCTCCGCGCGCCTCCTCCCCCAGGATGTCGCGGCGCACGAGGAAGCGGATCGCGGGCTCGTCGGACCGGCACAGCCACTCGACCGCGTTCCAGGTCCGGTCGTCCATCGAAAGGTCCTCAAACACCGTCATGGGTGCCTAGCTCCCCATCCGCGGCTGCTCAGCTCGCCGTCCGGGCTGCTCGGCTACCTGACCGCGGCGGCTGACTCCGCCTGCCCGTCGCTGGAGCGCCACTCGGCCACCGACTCTAACGGCCAACGAGCCCTGCGGGAAGCCGGCCAAGGCAGGCCGAACGGGGCAGCCGACGCCTGTTTGGCGCTTTCGCGGCTTCAAGTCGGCCGAACGATGCGTCAGCCGAATAGGACGACCAGCGGCGCGCGTCTGGTGGTGTCGGTGCCCCTCCTTCGAACCCCTTGTGCGTCGTTAGAGTCGCGCAGCGACTACGCCTCTACCGTGGTCCGCGAGCAGCCGTCGGACCGCCAGCGGGCGACCGAGGTCGGTTCATCTCGTACGCTCCGTCGATGGCCGGATCGGAGACGTGGCGGAGGTTCCGGGCGCATCAGCACACAATCCGCGGCGAGGTCCGCTACGCGGTCGTCGGCCGGCAGCTCGATCTCCATCTTCCGCCGCCACCGGCTCGGGTCGTGGACGTCGGCGGCGGCGCGGGACGCGAAGCGATCGCGCTCGCGCGCCGGGGGTATGACGTGACGCTGCTCGACCCGTCGGAGGAGATGCTCGCGGAGGCGCGGGCCGCGCTCGCCGCGGAGGCTTCCCCTGTCCGGGAGCGTGTCCAGCTCGTGGAAGGGCTGGGAGAGGAGGCGCCTGAGCTGCTCGGACGGGCACGCTTTGACATCGTCGCGTGCCACGGCGTCCTGATGCACCTGGAAGATCCGCGCCCATTGATCGCGGCACTCGCGTCCCTTGCCGCTCCCGGTGGCCTCGTGTCGGTGCTGGCCAAGAACCGCGACGCGCTCGCGATGCGCGCGGCGCTCGACGGTCGGTGGGGAGACGCGCTCGCCGCCCTCGGCTCCGATCGTGACGTGGGCGGGCTCGGGGTGGCCACGCGCGCGGACTCGATCGCGGGGCTGCTCGAGCTCCTCCGCGACGTCTCCATCGAGCCGCTCGCGTGGTACGGCGTCCGGATCTTCACGGACCACCTCGGGGATCGGCCAGCCGGCACCGACCTGCCGACGATCCTGGAACTGGAATGGGAGGCCGGACGAACGGATCCGTACCGGTCGGTCGCGCGCCTGATCCACGTGGTGGGCGAACGGAAGTCCTCCGCGTCGACCGGCTAGGAGACGTCCTCCCAGCCCCGCGCGAGCGTCGGAGGGGTCCACTCCCGCGAGGGCTGCCACCGTGCCCACGCGTCGTGGTCGAACGGCAGCTTCCGGCGACGGATCATGTCGACGACATCTTCGGCCTCGCGCCTGACGGCTTCCGCCTCATCCCGCGAGATCAGTCCCAGCTTCTCGGCCGCGTCGAAGTCGTCCCTGTCCTTCCACCTCCAGCCGCCGAGGTCGGGCGCGACGATCAGGTCGATGATCTGGTCCAGGTAGTCGAAGCCGATGCGCGTCCGCGTCAGGGAGCGCTGGAAGTTGACGTACCAGTGGTCGAAGCGCCGGTCGGCGCCGTGCCAGAACGCGACCCACGCGTGAGCGCGGCCCGGCGGTACGACGTGGAGCGCACCGTGGCCGCTCCACTCCGCGTCCACGAGCGCCCAGCCGTCGTCGCGCGTCGCGCCGATCGCCGGCCGGGTCCCGACCGGTCTCTTCCAGCGAGTCCCGGACGGAATGTAGAACGCCAGGAGGTCGGGGTCGTCACGGACGACGCGCATGGGGCGCGCAGCCCAGACACGACCCTCGAGCGTCTCCCGCATCGTCACGGCATCACCCGGCTCCCAGCGGGCGTCGGAGGCCGTCACCGATCGGCACCCATCGAGCCACCGTGGTCGTCGAGATCGTTCATCGCGACGGAGGATCGGTTCGCCGTTCGTGGCTCATCGATGCGGGCGATCGCCTCAGCGAGCGAACTCACCGCCTCTTCCCAGAGCCGGCGGCCGAGCTCCGGGCTCCCGTGCCGAGGGTCACCGATGACGCCCGTGGAAGACACAGCGGCCAAATCGAGCTTCGGGTCGTCCCAGTCGGGCTCGCCTGAAGGGCCCGGGATCCGGTCGACGCGCACGTGTTCGGGCCACAGGTGGAGCGCGATCGACGTGGTGAAGCTGTCGGCGTGGCCGGCGGGGACTCGGGGATCGGCGATGCGACACCAGATGTCGTGGAACGGCCACGCGGGGACCACGACTCTCACCCGTGGATGGTCCGCCGCGAAGCGGGAGACAACGTCCTCGACCCTGTGGCCTCCGCATCCCCGCCAGACGATGATCCGGCGGAACCCCTGCTCGGCGAGCGACACGAGGGCGGCTTCCACCACCGCCTCGTGCAGCGGCTGCGGAAGATCGACGTATCCGCTACCGAAACCGCGGTGCTCGGGCGTCGGGCCGTACGGGAGCACCGGGAGGACGAGAGCGTCCGTGTCCGATCGATCCCGCGCGCCGACCGCCGCCGCGCAACAGAGAGCCGCCGCGAACCAGGTATCGAAGCCGACGGGCAGATGAGGACCCTGTTGTTCGGTGCATCCGAGCGGCACGACCGCGACCGCAGACGGTGCCCGCGCGGCGATCTCCTCGTACGTCAGGCTCTCGTACTCGTGCAGTGCCCCGGTCACTTCGGCAGGCGCTCCCACTCGTCCCGCTCGATTCCGTACCAGACCTGGGCGAAGCCCCGCCACTGCGTCTGACCTCGGTATGTCAGCCCGACCTTCTCCATCACGCGTCGCGACCGGACGTTCCCGGGCTGCGTGATGCTGATGATGTCGTCCAGCCCACGCTCCTCGAACGCCCACCGGAGCGCCTCGTGCGCACCCTCGGTCGCGTAGCCGCGGCCCCACGCTTCGCGCGCGAGCGTCCAGCCGATCTCGGCGTCGTGCTGGCTAGCCGTCCAGTCGTCGTGGTAGACGAGCCCGATCCGCCCGATGAGCCGCCCGGTCTCGAGCTCCTCCACGGCCCACAGCCCGAACCCGCGCTCCTGCCAGTGGTAGAGGTATTGGTGGATCCGCTGCTCGGTGTCGGCGAGTGTCGCGGTGCCGGCGAGCCACCGTCCCACCTCCGGGTCGGCGTTGATCGCTGCCATCGGCTCCACGTCCTCCTCCCGCCAGCCGCGCAGCCGGAGCCGTGGGGTCGTCAGGTCCGGGTGGGAGTCGTGGAACACCAGGGCGTCAAGCGATGATCGCGACCGCGCGGAGGACCTGATCCGCGAGTCGACGGTCCCCCTCGGTCCGCGCGCTGCGCTCCGCTTCCTCGGCCGACAGGCCCTTCGTGAACAGACGCCACGCGCGGTCCTCATCGATCTCGACGGCGGCCGTCGGCTCCTCCGGCGTCCCGGCGTAGAGCGTCCAGCGCCCGTCCTGCCGGACGACCGCCCAGTCGCCGCGGCTCCCACCCGTGATGGTCAGGTGGACGCTCGCCCCGTCGGGCGCCTCGACGTCGCGGAAGGCGTGCGGCAGCGACCGGACGAACGTCGCCAGCACCGGCGAGAGGAAGCGCGGGTCAGTGAGGAGCGGCGCCCCGACCGCGTCCCGGATCTGCTGATGGTGATGCCAGCGTTCCGTGTACTCCCGTGCGATGTCGAGCCGGACCGGAGCCGGTTCCGGGCCCGCCCAGCTGACGGCGCCGCCGACCGCGTACGGGTCGAGCGAGCGGAACAGGTCGACCACGGGCTCACCGGAGCTCGCCAGGAGGTCGACCAGGACGCGTGGACTCAGCCGCCTCATCGCCTGGACCCACTCTTCGTTCCGGCGGTTGATGAAGTCGACGAGTGGTTCGCCGGGAGCGGGCTCCGACGCGCGAAAGCCGTCGCGTTGCCTCGAGAGTCTCCCGAGGTCGTCGCCAAGGAGATGCCCGGCTATGTCCTTCACCGACCAGCCGGCGCAGACCGTGGGCCGCGACCACTGCTCGTTCGTGAGGGACGAAAGAAGACCGAGCAGCTCGGCTCGCTCGGCGGGGAACAGGTCGAGGACCAGGACGGGCTCAGGCGGTCGGATCACTCGCGCCTTCCCTCGCCCGCGCGCCTTCCCTCGCCCGCTCTATGACCACGGTTCCTAACGACCACTTCATCCGCGGCAGAAGGGCGAGGGCGTTGCGCACGACGGCGCCACCGCGTTCCTCGCTGATCTATAACCAGCGGTCGTAAGAGCGGCCTGATCCGCGGCGGAACGGCGCGGGGAGGCGGCAGACCGGCACGGCGGGGGCGCGTTGTGCTCGCATCTAGGACCAGTGGTCATAACAGGCTTCACTCCTCCCTTTACCGACCACGCCCTCCGGTGACCCAGCGCCGCGCCCGCGACGCGCCGGAGGAGCGCCGAGCTGCTTCCGCTAGTCCGCTGTCGCCGGTGGCAGCACCAGGAGATATCCAGGGGGGACGCCGAGGTTGACCCGGCGTCGTTCGCGGAAGACGAACTGGTCGGCGAGCGCCGAGGGAGTGATCAGGGAGCCCGGCGCCGGTGACGGACCCCAGCGGCGGTTGCCGCGCGGGTAGAGCGGATCGAGCACGTGGACACCCGTGACCTCGAAGTCGGAGCGCACCGCCGGATCGCCTAGTGACGTGAAGCCGCTCATGACCCACGCGTGCCGCCCGGGCCACATCACGAGCCCGACGGGCCGTCCCGTTTCCCGGAGCGCCGTCGCCGCGACGCGGACGGCTTCCCGATACGTCGGTATGGAAACGAGCTCATACGGTCCGACGCCGAGTTCGTTGAGGGTCGCGACCCATCCCCGGGGGTTCGCGCCGCCGAACGGGCTGAACGAGCGGTCGCGTGCCATCTCCCACAGCCGCTGCTGCGACGACCGCGTCCGGCCGTCGACGGGGCGGATCATGTTCAGCGTCATCTGGATGCTCGCGCCGACGCACCACTCGAGCGTGTACTGCTGGACGAAGTCGCGCTGGCGGTAGAGATCGACGGCGAACGGTCTGGGCGCGACGTCGAGTCGGCTGGACCCGGCAGCGGGCGATGGGGTCGGGAGCGGCGCAAGCGACCGCTGCTGCGCCTCGGGGCCCGGCCGGCTCGGTCCTGGATCTCGGCGCCCGGTGCCGCCCTGACCCGGAGTCGCCGAGTGCGACCGAAGGGCCACCCGGGGTACCGAAACCGCCGGGGCGCTCCGAGCTGCTTCCGTCGACGCCTGCGGCGAGGAGCCCCGAACGGCAGGCAGGGCGGGTCCGACGGACGACAAGGGAGGCTCTACCGCCGCCGACGCCGAGCACGCGGCGAGCACGGAGGCGAGGAGCACGGCGAGCCCGAGCCGGAAAGCCGAGGATGGCGCGTCCACAGACGTACGTCGTCTCCGGGACCCCTGTCGAGCAGCTTCCGGTTCGCTCACCTGTGGAATGCTAGCGGCGTCCTTTCGACCTCCCGTCCACTCGCCTACGCTGGCTTCGATGCAGACCGTCCAAGGCGTCCCCGAGCCCGTCGTTGACTACATCGAATCGGTCATCGATCGTCTCGGTCGCCTGCTTCGTCGCGACCTCGTCGGCATCTACACGACCGGGTCGCTGGCGCTCGGCGGGTACACCCAAGGGCGGAGCGATCTCGACCTCATGGCCGTCGTTCAAGAGTCCGTTGCCCGTCGTGCGCTCGAAGCGGTCGCCGCCGGACTGGCGCACGAGTCGCTGCCCTGTCCCGCCACCGGGCTCGAGTTCGTCGTCTACCCGCTCGCGACCGTCAGGAACCCCAAGGCCGAGGCGGGCTACCTGCTCGATCTGAACACCGGGTCGGAGATCCGGCCGAAGACGAGCTTGGATCCCGCGGATGCGCCCCCGTTCTGGTACGTCATCGACCGCGCCGTCACCTATCAAAGCGGTGACGCACTCGTCGGGCCGTCACCCGGAGAGCTGTTCCGGCCGTTGCCGTACCGAGCGCTTCTGCCAGTGGTCGTCGAGTCCGTCGGGGAGCACGCGCGGGTACATCCCGGACAGCTGCTCGACAGCGCCGTCCTGAACGGGTGCCGCGCGCTGCGGTTCGCCGTTGAACGACGTTGGTACGCGAAGCAAGCGGCCGCTCAGTGGGCGGTCTCAGAGATGCCCGGCTTCGGCTCGCTGCTGGAGTCGGCGATGTCGAAGTATCCGCACGGTCGCGAGGCGGGCCGTCACCTGCCTGCCGATGAAGTGTACGCGTTCCTCGACGACATCCTGACCAGGCTGCGACAGATGAGCGATCCATCGGAAGCTCCTATGTCAAGCCGCGG
>JADDQH010000019.1 GCA_016781485.1 Chloroflexota bacterium
CTGAACCCGCGCCCTGTGGCGCGCATCCCGCTCCCGCGATCGCCACCGCCGTGATCAGGACCGTGAGCCGCAGGAACGGCATCAAGCTCTTCGACATCCCCATCGCTCTCTCCTCTGTTGCGATTGCCCTCACCACGTCGCGCTCCGTCACCTCACCAGTCAGGCTCCGTCACCTCATCCTCTGGGTCCCGTCTTCACCCGGCGCGTTCCCGTCGCCCGACCGTCTGCAGGGCCACGGCGGCGATCAGGACGAGCCCCTTCGCCGCGAACTGCCAGTGGATCGGCAGCCCATTGAGGACGATCAGATTGAAGAGGGCGACGATGAGCAGCGCCCCCGCAGCGGCGCGAACGAACGACCCCTCGCCGCCGGAGAACAACGTCCCGCCGATCAGTGCAGCAGCGATCGAGTCAAGGTCGGCGCCTCTGCCGACGAACCGGTCCACGTACCCGACGAACGCGGCAAAGAAGACCCCCGTCAGGACGGCGAGCAGAGAGCAGACCACGTACGCCATCGTCTTGACCCTTGCGACCGCGATACCCGACAGCGATGCCATACGCTCGTTCGCCCCACTGAACACGAGCGCGCGCCCCGGAATCGTCCGGTGCGTGAAGACCGTGAGCGCGACGACGAGCAGGAGCAGGACCACGGTGGGCCACGGGAGCCCGAGCAGCGTCCCACGCCCGATCTCCCGGAATCCCTCCGGGACGTTGCCACTGGCCGTCCCGCCGGTGTACGCGAGCCGCACGCCCTCCAGGACGACGAACATCCCGAACGTCGCGACGAACGGAGGGACGCCGCGCTTCGTGACGAGCAGTCCGTTCGTGAGGCCGACGGCGATCGCGATGAGCACCATGGCGCCGAGCCCGACGACGAGCCCGCCCCCACCCGGGCGGTCGGATTCGGCGACGAGGACCGCGGTGAGCCCGATGACGGCGGCGACGGAGAGGTCGAGGCCGGCCGTCATCAGGACGAGGACCTGACCCATAGTCACGATCCCGAGGATCGACGCGCGCCGCAGCACGTCCTGGAGGTTCGCGACGCCGAAGAACTCCGGCGCGGTGACGAGCGCGACGAGACCGAGGGCGACGAGCGCGACCCACACCCCCGAGGCTGCGAGCCGCGCACCCGCCGGGAACCGCGGGACGGGGCGAACCGTCGACGTCGGGGCGTGGGCCATCAGGCGATGACGATCGCGTCGGTCACGACGCGTCCGCCGCGGCAAGCGGGATGAAGGCGTTCGCGAGGATCTCCCGCGCCCCCTGCAGATGCTCGCGCACTGCAGCTTCGGCGCCCGCCGCATCGCGCGCCGCGATCGCCGTGACGATGTCGTTGTGCTGGAACATGAACTTCCGGTCGGCACCGAGCTCGCGGTAGAGCAGATGCCAGAGGCGGGCGCTGAGGGGCAGGATCCGCGTGAGCGAATCCTCGAGATAGTGGTTGCGGGCAGCATTGGCGATCGCGAGGTGGAGTGCGACGTCGCGGGCGACGAAGCTCCCAGCATCCTCGTCGCTCCCGGGGCGATGGTCCGAGAGCGCGCGCAATCGCTCGGCCTGCTCCCTTGTCGCCCGCTGGGCCGCGAGGCGAGCGAGGGCGGTCTCGATCGCCATGCGCGCGTCGTAGACAGCGGAGATGTCGAGCACGTCCAGGGGAGCGACGACAAGTCCCTTGCGCGCGAGCGGGGTGATGAGTCCGAGCTCCGCAAGCCGCGCGACCACCGAACGCAGGACCGCCCTGCTCGCGCCGGTGCGCTCCATCAGCTCTCGCTCGGTCAGCATCTCGTTAGGGGAAAGCTCCAGTGAGACGGTCGCGTGCAGTAGCGTCTGGAACGCCCCACTGCTGCCTCCCAGGCCGTCGTCGTCCGCGCGTGAAAGCGCATCACGAAGGAGTCGCAACGTCGTCGTCCCCGCCACGCTGGCCATCCTACTGGAATGTAGACTGGGTAATCAACTGGGCGCCCAGTGATCGTGTCAGTGCCCGCTCGCTGCTCTCGGGGAACCGCGAGGCCGCGCGACGGCGTCCGAAGCGATGCCGTCCTATTTACCGAGCTACAGCCGACCAGCTCGAGGTCGTCGACGGCGACGTGACGCACATCCGGACGCGCCCCTCTCGCGAGGAATCGTGGAGCGAGTGGGGTACGCTCCCGTTCGCGGTCGCGGCCACCGAGGAGGATCTGGCCCAGGCGATCTCGCGGTTCGACCCGACGATCCGTGTCACGGAGGAGCAGGCGGACGCGCTCGCACGAGGCGAGACGATCAAGCGGACCGATCGCTGCGCAGGTCGCGGGGATGCGGCTCGGTGCGTCGCTCCTGTACGCACTGCGTCGTCTGGCCGAATCGGAGGTGCCCCAGCCCGACAGCGCCGCTCTCCGTCGGCGTCAGCTCGAGCGTGAGATCGCACAGCGCGCCGTGGCCCACGCCGCGCGTCGTCTGTCGACGGAGGCGTACCTCGCCGAGCACGCCCGCCTATCTGCAGAGATCGACGCTCTAACGACGGGTGTCCATAGCGCTCAGATAGAGCCCGACGAGGCAATCGCGAGGCTGCGCGACCTGCGCGAGACGTGGAGGAAGGCGGACGATCGCGCCCGCGCGGAGCTGGTCGCCGCGCTGTACGACCGGATCGTCGTGAAGGGGCGCGAGTTCGTCGGCGTGGAGCTCACGCCCGCCGCCCAGAAGTGGGGAGCGGCGCTCGCGATGCCCGAGTCCGTGGTGTTAGGAGCGCGCCCGGCAGGATTCGAACCCGCGACCTGATGGTCCGAAGCCATCCGCTCTATCCACTGAGCTACGGGCGCTCGTTTCACGCTCAAACAGAGCGGGATCTTCGTGGCCGGCTTATGCGCAGCGCTCCTAGAGCTGACGATCGGGAGGTCTTCGGAACCGCCCGACAGCACGAGGAAGCGCCTTGCGAGCAGCCGCTGCCACTCCCGGAATCGTCACACGGGGGGACCTGGGCGTCAACGCAGCCTCGTTCGCGCGGCACGTCCGCGCGTCGAACCTCTCGCCGGCCACGATCCGCTCTTACCTCGACTCGATCGGCCGCTTCGCGGCGTTCCTCGAGGAGCGCGAGGCGCGGGATCGGCGCCGCGACGGAGGCGCACCCGGACTGGCTGGCGTTCCTGTCCAGGTTCTACGCCGAGCTTCGCAACTACGCGGCGCACGAGGAGAGCCGCCGCTGCCGATCGACATGACCGTCGCGGCGACCCTTCTCTACCAAGCGCACGACTACTTCGCGGCTCTGTACCGCCTCCCGGGCGCGGTCGGATGGAAGCCACCGGCACCCGGGTGACCGGGACGCAGGTCTCGACGCAGGTGTTTCAACCCCCCGGAGAACCCTCCCGACGCTCGGCGACCGCACTCGCACCGCGGGGCGCGCCGGGTGTAGCGCGTACAGAGGTCACGAGATGGCGCAGGTCGAGTTCCTCCCCTTCGACGGTACCGACCGTGCGGTAGCCGCGCGGCTGGATCGCTCTGTCTGTAGGCCCGACGCGGCGACGCGGACTGCGACGCCTCTGCCGTACGCGCCGTACTCAGCTACGGAGCTGGGAGCACCGGATGAGGGCTGGAAGAAAAGACGAGGGCGCGGCTGGAACCAATGGGTCAAGAAGAGGATCGGCGACGTAGTTGGACGGCATTCGCCTCGAGCTCGAGGCGAACGGAGCTATCACCGGCTCGAGCCGCGGTGCCCGGTTTGGGAGTCGGTGCCGCTCGCTCCCGGGTCGACGTGTCGAGGCGAGGTAGTCGCCGCGGAGATCGGGGCTTGACCTTACAGCCGCTGTAGCGTCTAGCCTGCCGCCATGAAGATCGGTGAAGTTGCTCGGCGCCTCGGCGTTACTCCTCAAGCGATCCGCTTCTATGAGGAGCGCGGGCTGCTGCCGGCACCGGACCGGGCCGACAACGACTACCGCGAGTACGGGCCCGAGGACTTCGAACGGCTCCGGCTCCTCGTCGGCCTGCGACAACTCGACGTGCCCCTCGACGCCGCGGCGCCGCTTGCGGTGCTGTGCGTCGAAGGTCGCTGCGAAGACGTGTCCGTCGGACTCCGCGAGGTCATTCGCGACCGCCGCGCCGAGATCGCGCGACGTCGAGCGGAGTTGGACCACCTCGATCGGAAGCTCCAGGTCCTCGACGAGAACCTCCTCGCCGGGAGCAAGCCGGAGGATGCCATCGCACTCGGTGAAGGAGAACGCAAGTGATCGCGGAGGCCTTCGACGCGATCGTGATCGGTGCGGGCGAAGCCGGGGCGGTGGCGGCGAGCCGTGCCGTCGAGGCAGGCCACCGCGTCGCGATGATCTATCGCGAGCCGTACGGGAGCACCTGCGTCAACACCGGCTGCGTCCCGAGCAAGTTCCTGATCCACCGCGCCCGAGTCGCGCACGTCGTGCGCACAGCCGGACGGTTCCACGTCAAGACGAGTGGTCCGCAGGTCGACGTGGCAGGGATCATCGACGAAAAGAACGCGATGATCGACGCGCATCGCGACGAGGCGATGACGGGCGCACGTGCCGCTGCTGACCTCCTGACACTCATCGACGGCGAGGCCGCGTTCGTCGGCTCACACGAGGTCGAGGTCGCGGGGCGCCGACTGCGAGCCGAGAGGATCTTCATCGCAACCGGGATGCGACCGACGCTCCCGCCGATCGAAGGGCTCGATGCGGTCCCGGCCCTCACCAACGAGACCGCGATGGAGCTCCGTGAAGTCCCCGAGCATCTCGTTGTCGTCGGGGGCGGATACATCGCGTGCGAGCTGGGCCAGGCATTCAAGCGCTTCGGCTCGGACGTCACGATCGTCCAGAGCGGGCAACACCTCTGCCCGCGGGAAGAGCCCGACGTCAGCACTCTGCTCGAGCGCGCGTTCGCGCGGGAAGGGATCGAGGTGCACGTTGCCCACCGAGCTGCGCGCGTCGAACCCTCGGACGCCGGCGTCCGCCTGTTCGCGCGATCGAAGGACGGGCACCACCTCGTCGTCGAGGGTTCTCACCTGCTCGTCGCGACGGGGCGGACGCCGAACACGGAAGGGCTGAACCTCCCGCGCGCGGGCCTGGACGTCCGAGCCGACGGCGCGATCCCGGTGAACGACTACATGGAGACGAACGTGCCCGGGATCTGGGCCATCGGCGACGTCAACGGCGAGCAACCGTTCACTCGGGTATGCCAGGAAGAGGCGAAGGTCGCCTACGCCAATGGCTTCGAAGGGCGACGGCATCGGATCGACCGGTCCGCTCTCGGTCATGCGATCTTCACCGATCCCGAGATCGCAAGCGTCGGGCTGACCGAGCAGGAGGCTCGCGCGCAGGGCCGCGACGTGGCCGTCGGGCTGGTGACCTTCGACCAGATCGAGAAGGCCGAGATCATGGGCGAGACGACCGGACTCATCAAGTACGTCGTGGAACGGGAGAGCCGAACGCTCCTCGGCGCCCATGTCATCGGTCCCGACGCCGCGAACCTCATCTACGACGCCTCGATCGTCATCGGCCAGCGAGGCCGGCTCGACGACATCGCCAAGACGGTCGGGATCTTCCCGACGCTCCAGGAGGGCATGGAGGGGACGGCTCGCGGACTCCTGCGGCGACTTGCGCCCGACGAGGCCAAGCGACCGCTCGCCACCACTCCAATCCACGCCGACGAAGCCGAAAGGAGGGACCTCGAAACGATGCACCAGAGCTTCCAGTGCCCGGCGTGTGCCGCGGACCTCGAGGTCAGCGAACGACTTGGCGAGGTAGACGCGTCCGAGACCGGCGAGCCCGAGGTGGCGGACGCGAGTAACCGCGAAGAGCCCCTGACCAGCAGCCACTTCCAGTGTCCGGCCTGCGCGGCCGATCTCGATGTCAAGGAGGGGCTGGAGGTCCCGGCACGGACTTCGTAGTCGCGGCGGCCGTTCGCCGTCCCACCAGACGGCGGACGATCCCGATTCGGGGAGGATCTGCTTGTGGGCAATGACGTCACGCCCATCTGCCCTGGCTGCGGATGCTCGCTCGTACGGCTAGGAATCGACCCGGCGGCAGCGGTCGTCTACTCGCACAACGGGACGACCTATCGGTTCTGCTGCGACGGGTGTGTAGAGCGGTTCCTCGAAGAGCCAGACCTCTACGAGGCGCGCGTGAACGACCTCGTGGTCTGCGCCACGTGCCTCGCCGAGAAACATCGAAGCGAGGCCGTCGTCGTGGAAGTCGCTCGGATCGACGTTGCGTTCTGCGGCTGTCCGCATTGCCGCGAGGCCGTCGTCGTGGAAGTCGCTCTGATCGACGTTGCGTTCTGCGGCTGTCCGCATTGCCGCGAGGCCGACCGACGTGACCCCGAGCGGCTGGCGAGACGCCTGGCGGCGTAGGCGAACAGCCGGCGAGAAGGGGGGCGACCGCCGCTTGGGCGGCGGCAAGGCGCGTTCCAGCTGCTCGTCGCCGAAGCAGCTCGGGACGGCGTTAGCAGACTCGCCTACTGGTCGCGGGCGCGGAGGTAATCGCCAGCGAACGAGGCGAGCGGGAAGCGGTTCTCGGTGGCTCGGACACCACTCCATTGGCTGATGAGGTCGCGGAACGCCTCGCCCACGGGTCGGATGCGGCGGTCGAGATCGTAGAGCCCGAGGGGATTGACGTGACCCGCGTCCTCTCGTAGTGCGGAGTCCCAATCCACCTGGTCGAGCAGGCTGTACCACGTGAAGCCGACCACTGGCAGCCCGTCCTGCTTCAGTCGGTGGACGTTCGCCCATTCCTTCCGGAGCCAACGCGGCGCCTCGGCAGCATCCATCAGGTTCGTCTCGGTGTGCATCACCGGGAGCAGGTAGCGCGCGTAGTACTGGTGCGTGATCACGTAGTAGCCGAACACCTCGCCCGACGCCGTGATGCTCCCATCGGGATGGACCAGGTGCTCGTTGGTCACGTAGTAGTCGGTCCCCATGATGCAGCGTGCCTTGACGCGGTTGCGCATGAACCGGGCGAACTCGTCACGGGTCATGCCGTTGTCCAGCAAGTATTGATACATCACAGCGTTCAGCGGATGCCCGTAGCTCAGGTCGAGCGCGAGGAAGCGCTTGTGGTTGTAGAAAGCGGCGATGGGGACGCAGCCCGGTTGCTCGGCGTGGAAGTATTCCGACGATTCGCTCTGGATGAAGATCGCGTCGGGACGAACCGAGAGGATCGCCTCCATCGCCAGCACGTTCGCCTGGCAGAGGTGCTTGAGCGCCCTGACAAAATGGCGGTCGCCCGAGCAGCGCTCGTTCCACCACCCGTACTGACCCGAGAAGGTCGCGGCGACGAAGATCTCGTTGACCGGGGTATAGAGACGGACCCAGGGGTAGCGCTCGGCGAAGGCGCGCGCGTACTCGGCGAAGAGGCGCGACCACCCCTCGTCCTGGAAGCCCCCGATCCAGTCTGGCACCCCGAAGTGGCAGAGATCGGCGATGGGAGTGATCTCGAGTCTCCGAAGCTCCTCGAACGTCTCGTCCGCGAAACTCCAGTCGTACCTCCCCGGTCCCCGATGCGTCCGGTAGTACGGCGGCCCGTAGCGCAGATGGTCGATGCCCAGTTCTTTGACGAGCCGAGATCCTCGCGCCAGCGCTCGTAGTGTCCTGACTTCTGCATCTCGTCGACGCGTCGCACTGTCCCGTCCGGGAGCGCGATCGTCGGGTAGCTGTTCTCGATACCGGTCGCGAACAGGAAGGGGTCGTGACCGAGATCGGCGGATCCGATCACAGGATGTCGAGTCGGCCGCCATCGGCGACGAGCGTGGTTCCGTTGATGAAGCGTGCTTCGTCGGAGGCGAGGAAGAGGATGGCCGCCGCGATGTCCTCCGGCTTCCCGATCGCCCCCTCGACCTTCTCCTTGCCACTCTTCACGTTCGGGTTCTCCCACAGCATCGGGGTGTCCACCGAACCGGGAGCGATGCTGTTGACCCTGATCCCGTGATCGACCAGCTCGCGACTGAGCGCCCTCGTGAGTGCCTCGAGCCCCGCTTTGGACGCGGCGTACGGCGCTACGCCGACCGTCGTCTCGTGCGCGTGGACGGAGCTGACGTTGACTATCGACGAGCCGGGCGACATGCGTGGGACCGCGAACTTCGAGAACAGGAACGCGCCGCGGAGGTTGACCGCGAGAACGCGGTCCCAATCGGCGGTCGGCAAGTCGACCACCGGGGCGAAGGTCATCATCGCGGCATTGTTCACGAGTACGTCGATCCGGCCCCACTCGTCGAGAGTGCGGACGATCGCGGCCTGCGCCTCGTGCTCGTCGGCGACATCGGCGTTCGCGTAGATCGCCTCGATCCCCTGGCTGCGCAGGTCGTCGAGGGCGTGGCGCCCGTCCTCCTCGTCGTGCCCGACGACGGACACCCGAGCGCCCTCTAGCCCGAATAGCGTAGCGGTAGCCTTGCCGATTCCCGACGTGCCCCCTGTGACCAAGCACACCCTTTCCTCGAACCGCCGCCGCGCTCGCTCCATCACTCGTTACCCAGCGGTAACGGCGAAGTCGTTTGGCGCGACGATCGGGCTCGGGCCAGCAATCGGCGGCGCGTCACCGGAGACTCGAGCGGCTGGTCCATCGGTCACCTCCTGGCAAGCAGAGGGGGTTGCAAGGCTCCAGCCTTCGCGAGCGTCCGGCTCCCCCCGCTGTGGCGCAGCACGCAGACCGAAGAGGGTGACGCCGAGTCGCGGGAACACTGGAAAAGAGGCCGGCCGGGTGAGGGGAACCCGGCCGGCCGACGAGGGGAGGAGGAGAAGGAGCTAGCGGAGTCGAGACACGGCGATCCGCTCATGGAGCGGCGCGCCGGCGTTGGAAGCTCGGCGGCCGACGTACGCCCCGAGCAGCGTCCCGTAGAAGAACGCGTGCGCGACGAACTGGACGAGATGATCGGTGCCGTCAGGGAACCAGCGCCAACCGGCGATCGGGGCGATGACGAAGAAATTCACGACCCAGAGGAGCACACCGAAGAGGGTCGCCGCGACGAGAAGCACGGACCTCTGCCTCGCTGCAGCGGGAAGGAATGCGACGACGGCGCCGAAGGCCGCGCCGTAGACCGCCGAGTTCATCATGTGGATCGCCATGCCGGCGGCGGCAGCCGGAAGCAGCGGGTATGTCGGCTCGAGCGCGGCGGGTCCGAGGCCGATGGCACCGATCATCCGCAACGGCATGAAGAAGGCTGACGGCCCCATCAGGACCGCGGCGGCGATCATCTCGAACATCGCGAAGATGACGCCTGCGACGAGCCCCCCGACGAACCCTCGTCGAGCCCAATGGACCACGTCCCCTCGCTCCCCGGCCTCGATACTCATGACCTGCGTCCTCCGTGCTGGCGTGGCTCGACGACCCGTCGCCCGCTTCGCGTCCATCGCCCCTCATCCGACATAGCGCCGCTCCTCGTAGCACCAAGTGAAGCTCCCCGCGCTCAACGGGAGCGAGCGAATGACCGAGTGTCCCTCGCGGAGCGCGTGGGCGCGCGCGTGTCCGGCCTGCGATTCGCAGCACCCGACATGGCCGCACGTCGCGCAGAGGCGGAGATTGAAGCGGCTCCCGCAGCCCTCACACCGATCTGCCACGGGGCGAGCCGTCTCGGCCGGAACGTGAGGACATGTGGAGGCCTGCGAGCCGAACAGGTTGTCGAGAAACTTCATGCCTCGACCCTACGAACCGCTGACGCCCGCGCGCTGTGCGCCGGATCACACTCGGTGCTTTCGCGCGGGGAGATCTCAAGCGGCGAAGGCGGACGAGAGAGCGCGTGCGTTCAGGGCGACGTCGTACACGGCGGCCGCGACGAGCACGACGCCGGCCACCCGCAGGATCAGCTCGTGACGTTCCACGAGCAGCCGCGCGATGGCCTGCGCGCGCGCCGCGGCGACGAACGAGAGCACGAGCAGCGGGAGCCCGAAACCGAGTCCGTAGACGACGAACGTGCCGACGCGCACCAACGCGTCGGTCAAGCCGAGCGAGATGGCCAGCAGCGCGATCATGAACGGGCCGGCGCAGGGAAGTGCGACCGGGCCGAGCATCACGCCGTACACATACGCCTGGGCCAAGGGGTGCGCGACGAACGGCACCGAACGACCCGCCAGTCGCGCGAAGGGGTTTCGGCCGGCGATCAGCAGCAGTCCGAGGATGACCAGGAGCCCGTCCACGGCCGGGACGAGCAGCGTGAGCACCTGCGAGAGTGGTACGGCGAGGGCGGAGAGGACGACGGCGAGGGCGATCATCGTCGTCAGCACGCCGGCGAGCACCGAGGCGCCGAGGAGCGGGCGACTGTGCGGGTGCTCCGCTACACCTCGGTCTCCTGCGAGGTAGGCGATGAACCCGGGGTAGAGCGGAAGCAGACACGGGCTCGCCGCGCTGCCGACGCCGAGGAGGAACGTCGGGATGAGGGTCTCCATCTGACGGTCAGTCGAGGTCGCCCTCGGCCACGTGCGCGAGCTGCTCTGCGTCGCGGATGACGACCTGGTGCTTGACCGTTTCGAGGAGTCCGCGCCGCCTGAAGTCGGCGAGCGTATGCGCCAACGTCTCCCGCGTGGTCCCGACCATGTCTGCGAGCTCCTGTTGGGTCAGCCGGCCTGGATCAGGGTGCCGCGGATCGTCTGGACGCCGAAGCGTTGGGCAAGGTCGATGAGGCGACGCGCCAGGCGCTGCCCGACCCGCTGGTACGCCATCGCCTCCAGCTCGCGCTCGGCTTCCCGAAGCCGTCGGGAAAGGTGGTTGATGACGTTCACGCCGATCGCCGGGTACCGCTCGATCAGCTTCCGTAGCTCAGCCGGGGTGATCGTGCATATCACCGCCTCGTCGAGCGTCTCCGCGTACGCGCCCGGGATCCGGTCCTGTCCCAGCAGGGACATGTCACCGACGATCGTGCCGCGGTCGTAGATGTCCAGCGTCAGCTGCTTCCCGTCCGGCGTGACGCGGTAGACGCGTACCTTGCCCTTCTTCAGGATGTGGATGCGTTCGGGCGGATCGTCGGGCGAGAGGATGACCTGCCCGCGAGAACAGTGGGTCATCGTGGTCGCGTGACCGATCGCCTCGATATCCGCAGCCGACAGTCCCGCGAACAACTCCAGCTCGCGAAGCAGGCCGAGTTTCTCCGACCAGGACCGTCGCTGTTCGACGTTCACGCCTCGGACTCTATCCGCACGATCCGTGCGGCGGAGAACACGGGATCGACGTCGATCCCGACGCGTCGGTACAGCTCGGCCGGGAGTCCGATGTCGGCGACGTAGAGCCGACCCGATCGATCACGTCCGTCCTTCAGGAGCAATCCGAGCTTGGGAAGCGCGACGGTCACGGTCGCATCAGCGGCCAGCGCGAGTCCCGGCGTTTCACCCGTATCCGGATCGACCCCCGACGGCACATCGAGACTGAGGACCCGCGACCCGGACCGGCGGATCGACGCGATCTGCCGCGCGACCTCGCCCCGCGGAGCCCCGGCAACGCCGTAACCGAGGAGCGCGTCGACGACGAGGTCCGCCTTCGCCAGCATCGCCTCGAGTTCTTCGTCGGTCACGTCGTACGCCGGGACGCAGCAACTGACTGCCATCGCCAGCAATGTCGCCACCTGCTCGCGTGCGGGAGCGCCGAGCCGGGCGACCGGCCGCGCCAGGATCACGCGGACGAGCGCGCCCCGGTTCCTGAGATGCCGCGCCGCAACCAGTCCGCCGGCGCCGTTGTTCCCCGGGCCTGCGGCGACGACGACGAGCTTGTCGGTGAGGTCACCGCCGAGTTCGAGACGTGCGACCTCGGCCAGGTGTGAACCGGCCTGCTCGAGCATCTGTGGCAAAGAGATCCCGAATTCGTCGACGGCGAGGCGGTCGATCTCAGCCATCTCGGGGGCGCTGACGGCCGGGACGGCACCGACGCAGACCGACGGAAGAGACGAAGCTTCCGCGGTCATCGTACGTATTGCTCGAGGGTCGCGACCAGGTCGGCCGACCCCTTGTGCCCGAAGCCCGTGGACACGACGCGCCCTTCCCTGTCAAGGACGATCAGGGGCGTCGAAGGCGGCGAGAGGACGAGATCGCCGAACTCGGCTGCGAGGGAGCGCGAGACCTCCGGCGGCGCGATCGCGAACGTCCAATCGAAGCCTTCGCGTTGGGAATAACGAGCCAGATCCGATGCCTGCTCCGCGGGGTCGATGTCGAGACTGATGTACACGACCTGGTCGCTGCCGAGTTCTCGGAGTGCCTCCCTGGCCTCCCGCTGCTGGATCACGCAGCTGGAGCACCAGATCGCCATCGGCTCGATCGCCACCACCTTGCCCGACAGGTCGGCGACGCGGAACGACGTACCGCTGCGGACGTCGGTCAGCGTGGCGGTCCGCCAGATCGCCGCGGTCTGGGGCGCGGCGGGCGCGCCCCGCTCGCCGGCACCCGCCGTACACGCGGCGAGCGACAGCGTGAAGACAGCGAGGAAGACGACGCGTCCTCGCGTCACAGCAAGGATCGGCGAGAGTCTCACGGCGCGGTCCACACTCGCGTGTCGGGGGTGAACGCCGCCCACGCGAACCAGAAATGATCGCCGTGCACCACCGGCTCGAGCTGCTTCCCGGCGAGCGGACCATCCGTCGCGCGTCCGGTGACCGACCACGTCGAGCCCGTCTCCTGGTCGGCGATCGGTGCGCCGGCGTCGCCGCGTCGCGCGAACGTTAGGCGGCGCCCATCGACCTGCGGCCGAAATACCCCGGTCGCGCCCGCGTCGCGCCCGCGGTCGAGCGCGTCGCTATCGAGCGCGGAGGCAGTCCCGGGTGTCCAGAAGACGACGACGGGCTGGCCACCGACGGTCTCACTCGCGACGCCTGTCTTCGCGAGCTCTGGGTACGGGAAGGCAACGGCGTCGTCACCCTGCATGACCGTCACCACGCGCTCCTTGGGGGCCACTCGGTCGTCGATCACGCCCTCGTACAGGAACGGCTGTTCGCCTGCCGCGTCGTACCCCGGGTACGGGTTGCGGCCGTAGTCGCGCCTGTGCCCAGTGTCGCGGCTGAGGACGTCGCCGTCGGGATGAGCGGCGGCGAAGTCGGCGAGCGAGACGATCTGCGCGGGCAGGAAGGTCAGCCGCTTCCCCGTCAGTTCCCCGACGACCGCCTCGCCGGTCGCCTGCTGCCACCAGCTCTCGGTCTGCCGGTCGTACATCACGAGGTCACTGAACCGGAGATTCCCCGTCGTCCCGAAGTCATGGACGGTGCCGGCGAGCGTTCGCTCGAACACGAGCGCCGTATTGCACAGCGGGCAGAACGTGACGACCACTGGCTCGTCGCCGAGGACGTCGTTCACGATCTCGTGCCAGATGAGGATCGCCAGGGGGTACGCCCGTGCGCGGCCGTTGAGGACGAGCGCGATGACCGGTGAGCGCTCGCTCAGCCAACCTCTTGCCGCCTCGATCGACTCGTATCGGGGTTCGTCGATCGGTGGGATCCCGTCCTTCGGCGGACCGCCGCCGGCGAACTCCGCCAGATCGACGCTCGCCTTGTTGAAGTCGGTCTTCCACCCCCGCGTGGAGACGCGGAGCCGGCTGATGTCGGCGGTGACGGAAGCGTCAGCGCTGGCAGGACCCATTGGTCGTGGGGGTGACGACGGCTCGGATGTCGGTATCGCCGCACCGGCAAGCGGCTGGCACGCCGCCGCGACGGCGACCACGAAGACGACCACTGCCATCAGCCGCGAGCGGTTCATGCGCCGAACGTAGGCGTCCGCGCGACAGCTCCGCTGTGAGCTTCGTTACGGACAGGGCTGCGTTTTCGAAGGGACAGTCTCGCCGATGCCGTCCTAGGTGCGGTCGATCCCTGACGACGGCCGGCGGGAGGCACGGCCTGATCGGGCGGTGCCATCGGCGTTCTGCTTGATTAGGAGCCATTGACCTTCGAGCGGCTCTAGGGTCTAGGCTGCTCCCATGTGCATCGGAGAGCTTGCCGAACGGCTCGGCACGACCCCCCATACCGTCCGCTTCTACGAACGCCTGGGCTTGGTCCCGGCGCCGGAGCGGAGCGAGAACGGTTACCGCGACTACGCCGAGCGCCATGTATCGCGGCTCCGGCTGCTGATCGGCCTGCGACAGCTCGACCTGCCGCTCGATCAGGCGGGAGAGCTGGCGTCGCTGTGTGCCGAGGGGCGTTGCGACGAGGTCTCGGAGGAGTTGCGGATCGCGCTCCGCGAGAAGCGCGCCGAGCTGGCCCGGCGGATGGACGAGATGCGCTACCTCGACGGACGGCTTGCTCATCTGGCCGGTCAGCTCGACACCGGAGAGTCGCCACGAGAACTCGTCACGCTTGGAAAGGAGGAACGCGGATGACGCCTGAGCGATGCAAGGACTGCTGCTGCGAGCATCACTGCTGCGGCTGCGGGGGCCGTTAGGACCGAGAGAGGCCCGGTGGACACACCGGGCCTCCGCATTTTCGAACCGACGCAGCGCCGATGTGCGCTTGCTTACTGCGCCGCAAGAGTCGCGTCGCCCACGTTAGGTCCGGGCGTGACGCCCGGACAAGGCAGTGCAGTGGGAGTCGGCCGAACAGAGTGGGCAGGGCATGAAAGAGATCGACCACAAGCCGCGCGTTGAATTCCTCTGGTTCCAGGATTGCCCGAACCACGAAGTCGCGCGACAGCTCGTCCTCGACGTGATCGCCGAGACGGGCGCCGAGGTCGAGTTCCGCGACATCGACGCGAGCGATCCGGCGACGGCACAAGCGCTTCACTTCCCCGGCTCGCCGACGGTCCGCGTCGACGGGCGAGACGTTGATCCGCACTTCACGGACCCCGGCGACTACACCCCGCGGTGTCGGCTGTACCGGCACGGTGGGCGAACGAGCGGCGTTCCGGACCGAGCGTGGATCGAGCAAGCGCTCGCCCGGTGAGCAGCGACCGAAGCTCGAGCGTGCGAGCCAGGACACAGACATCTGGTCGGCGCGGGCCGACGATCGGCGAAACGCAGCACGGACGACGGAGCGGGGATGGAGCAGTTTGACTTTGTGATCATCGGCGCGGGTACGGCAGGAGAGGCCGCGGCCCATCTCGCGGCGTCGCGCGGCGCGAGTGTGGCGATCATCGACCGCGAGCTCTTCGGAGGTTCCTGCCCGTTCTGGGCCTGCATGCCCTCGAAGGCCTTACTGCACGCCGCGTCCGTGCACGCCTCGGGCGGCGAGTACCCCTGGCCGAAGGCATCGGCGTTCAGGGACTACATGATCAACCGCGAGGGGATCGACTTCCCCGATGACGGCGGACACGCCCGGAGCCTCGAGGAAGCGGGGGCAAAGGTCATCCGGGGGACCGCGCACATCGCCGGACCGAGTACGGTGTCCGTGGAGTCGGACGGCCGACGCGACACGCTGCTCGCGACGAAGGCGATCGTCGTCGCCGTCGGGACGAACCCCACGATCCCCGAGATCCCGGGGCTCGACGCCATCAGACCCTGGACGAATCGGGAAGGGACAGCGACCCGCGACCTACCGCAGAGCCTCGCGATCCTCGGCGGTGGACCGACCGCTGTCGAGCTCGCGCAGGTCTATGCCCGCTACGGCGTTCCGGTGACGATCGTCGACCGGAACGAGCGACTCAATCACCGCGACCACCCGCGGAACTCCGAGGCGCTCGAGAGGGCACTCGTCAACGACGGTGTGCGGATCAGGAAGGGTGTCGAGGCTCGACTCGTCATTCCCGGCGGCGCGGGCGGGCCGCACTGCCTCGAGCTCTCGGACGGGAGCTCGCTTGAAGTGCACGAGGTCCTTCTTGCCGTGGGGAGGACGGCACCCGTCGACGGGCTCGGGCTCGAAACCGTTGGCGCCAAGATCGAGCGCGGCCGGCCGGTCGTGGACGACAGGCTGCGAGCCGCGGACGGAGTGTTCGTCGTGGGCGATGCCGCGGGACCCGAGATGCACACGCACCTGGCGCATTACCAGGGAGAGATAGCGGCGCGAATCGCCCTGGGCGAAGACGTCCGGCCCGATCATCGCGCGATCCCTCGCGCCACCTACACCGATCCGGAAACGGCGGGTGTCGGTCTGCGGCTCGATCAGGCGCAACAGCAGGGGTACGACGCGTTCGAGGAGACCGCCGATCTCGCCACATCGGCGAAGGGCTACGTGACCGAGTCGTTCGGACACGTGAGCATCGTCGTGGACAGGCGTGAGCGCGTCCTGCTCGGCGCGTTCATCGCCGGCCCCGGCGCGAGCGAGGCGATCCACGAGGCGGTCCTCGCGATCAAGACCCGCACCGCGCTCTCGGTCCTCGCCGACACCATCCATGCTTTTCCGACGACCGCCCGCGTCATGGGCGGCCTGTTCGGCGAGGCCGCGAAGAAGTCGGAGGGATAGCTCGATGACCCGGACAGCCACCATCCCGGCGGAGGTGACTCCGGCAGCCCTCGGGCCCGGCCAGGAGTCGGTATGGGACTACCCCCGGCCGCCGCGAGTGGAGCCAACGGCGGAGCGGGCCAGGGTGGTCGTAGATGGCACGACGATCGCCGACAGCTCCGGCGCGTTGCGCGTCCTCGAGTTCGGGGGCCCGCCCGTGTACTACTTCCCGCGTGACGACGTCCGGATGGACCTCCTCCACGAGAGCCCGCACACGACCGTCTGCGAGTGGAAAGGCAACGCCTCGTACTACTCGCTGACCATGGGCCAGCGCACGGTCCACAACGTTGCATGGACGTACCGCGACCCGTCCCCCGGTTACGAGGCCATCCGCGACCATCTCGCGTTCTACGCGGGACTCGTCGACGAGGCCTACGTCGGCGAGGAGCGTGTCCTCCCGCAGCCCGGCCGCTTCTACGGCGGCTGGATCACGAGCCGCGTCGTCGGTCCCTTCAAGGGTGGCCCTGGGAGCGCCCACTGGTGAGCAGCGTTCGCTCCCGCATCGACATCGTCGCCGCACCGACTCCGAAGCCCCGGCACTGGCGCTCGCTGCTCGTCCCGCTGGGAGCGTTCGAGCGCGCAGAGTGGGCCGTCGCCGTCATCGCGACGCTTGCTGCGCTCGCCCTGCTCGGCATCCCGACGGCAGTCGTCCCGACCCCGCTCTTTGGTCGGACGCTCGAAACCGACGCCGTGAATGTCGCGGTCTGGCTCGCCTCGGCGCCGCTCATCGGGATCCTGGTCGCGACGTACGCGCCGTCGCTGCGCCTTACTCCTGTCGAGCGCTCGCCCGTAGGTCGGATCTCGACCGCCGGCGCGGCGGCGTACCTGGCGATCGGCTGTCCGGTCTGCAACAAGGTCCTGCTGGTACTCCTGGGGACGAACGGCGCCCTCCAGATCTTTGCGCCGCTCCAGCCGTTGATCGGCGTGCTTGCGGTCGGATCGCTCACGGCGATGCTCGTCTGGCGCCTCCGGCAGCTCGCGGTCCCACGCTCGGCGTGCGCGACGCCGGTCCCGTACGGATAGGACGGCGAACGCCACGAGCCGCGATGCTCTCGCGGCTTCTCCCAACCTGGGCCGCGCGCGGGAGGGGCTGACGGGTGGACATCGCGTCGATCGCCGAGAGCGCGGCCGGACTCCTCGATCTTGCGGGCATCTCGGTCATCGTGCTCGGTGCGCTGGTCGTGACGCTCGCGACGCTGGCGTCGGCCGCGACGCATCGAGACTTCCCGCTGTGGTTCCGCTCGTACCGTCGAGGTCTCGGTCGGTCGATCCTGCTCGGACTCGAGCTTCTCGTCGCTGCGGACATCATCCGGACGGTCGCGGTAACGCCTACGCTCGAGAACGTCGCCGTCCTGGGGTTGATCGTGCTGGTCAGGACGTTCCTCAGCTTCAGCCTGGAAGTCGAGCTCGAGGGCCGGTGGCCGTGGCGACGGGACGAGCGGGCGGATGGCAGTGAGAGGTGGAGGGATGATCGACGGTCCGATGAAGCAGCGGTACACCGGGGGAGGTCTGGCAGGTCGAGCGCTGCGCGGTGCAGTCGCTCGCGGGAAGCGAGCCGAGGGGCGGTCCGCGGTCGCCGACGCCGCACGCGGAGCGATCGCCGGTGTCGTCGGCACGTGGCTGATGGACCTTGTCACCACCGGCCTCCTCGAGGGCCAGAAGCCGGAAACGGCACAGCGCGAGGAAGCCGCCCGCCCGAACGGCAAGGGGTCCGTCGAGAACCTCGTCGACAGGATCGAGAGCATCTCCGGTCGCGCGTTCGACGAGAGGCAGCGAACGATGCTCACCCAGGTGATTCACTTCGGGCTCGGCGCGGGTCCGGGGGCGCTCTACGCGGCGCTTCGCCCGCACGTCCCGCTGATCGGCGCCGGACGGGGCCTGCTGTACGGCTTCCTCCTCTGGGCCGTCAACGACGAGTTCCTGAACATCGAGCTCGGGCTCGCGGCGCCATTCGGGGCCTATCCGACCGAGACGCACTGGCGGGGACTAGTGGGGCACGCGGTCCTGGGGATGGCAACGGACAGCGGGGTCGACCTGCTGGGCGGGTGAACACCGGCGAGGTTCGCTAGAACGTCGTCCCGAGCGCGCCGCGAGGGTGGAGGGACGCGTACAGCACGCCGACGACGACCCCGTAGAGGAGATGACCGACCAGGAAAGCCACCACATCGGCGCGACCCAGGTTGCGGGCGAAAGCTCCAGGAGTCGCGGCCTGCTCGGGGATCTCGCGATGGACCAGCGGCACGATCGCCAGGAACACGCCGGCGGCGACCCAGAGAACGAAGCCGCCGACGAGGCCCCATAGCCAGACGGCGCTCGACACCGCAAGGATCTCGAAAGCCCACGCGAAGAGCACCGCGATCGCCGCGCTGCCCGCGAGGTGGATGACAAGCCCGAGCACGCGCGGGTCTACCGGGGTACGCGGCAGCAGACTCCCCCACATCCGCAGGACGTCGAGCCGAAGGTCGACGCCTGCGATGCGAAGCGCCATGCGCGTGAGGGTCATCAGGAAGCCGCCGACGAGGCCGACGATAGCGGCAGGGAGGATGGCGAGAGGCATCGTTCGTCGCCAGCGCCCGTCAGCGGAACATGGGCGACGACCCGAACGGGAAGAACGAGCCGACGAGCGCGCGCGCCCGCTTCGTCGCCGAGGTCGACCGGGCGTCGGGCGGCGGTTGGCGGATAACCCTCAGCCCGCCCTTCAGACGCCCGACGCGATAGCGCGTCTTCCCGTCCTCGGTCCGTCGTACGTCGAGCACGGCGCGCGCGTCAGCGACGCGGATCCCCTCGAGCCGGACGTCGGGGAGCCACGGAGGAAGCTGCGGATCCACGATCAGTGATCGAAGAGGCGCCACCGGCCTGATGCCGAGGAGGACCTGGACGAGCAGCACGATCATGCTCGCGGACCAGCCCTGCGGTTCGTTGCTCTTCGGGTAGACGCCCGGGTGGGGATGGCGCTCGTCGCGTGGCAGGCCGCCGAGTGCCTCCGGCAGTCGGTTCTCGACGAACAGGTCCGTCGACGCGAAGATCCCCTCGGCAAGCCGGTGGAGCTCCTCGATGCAGCCGTAGCGGGCCAGTCCGAGCGCGATCGTCGCGTTCTCGACCGGCCATACCGTCCCGAGGTGATAGCTGAAGGGGTTGTAGGCCGGATGATCCGCGGAGAGCGTCCGGATCCCCCAGCCGCTGAACATGTCGGGCTCCATCAGCCGACGGGCGACGAGTGGTCCCTTCTGCCGGGGGACGATGCCCGTGGCGAGGAGGTGGCCGGCGTTCGACGCGATCGAGCGCACCTGTCGCTTATCGGGTCCGAGCGCCAGTGCATAGAAGCCGTCGTCGGGCATCCAGAAGGCCCGGTCGAATCGGGCCTTGAGGTCACGGGCCTTCCCAAGCAGTGATGCCGCATAGCTCCGGTCGCCGGCGAGGAAGAACGCGAACGCCGCCTGCTGGAGCCCCGCGTACCAGTAGGCCTGGATCTCGCTTGCCGCGATCGGGTTCTCGACGACCTCGCCGTGTTCGTCGACGATCCCATCCTCGGAGTCCTTCCATCCCTGGTTCTTGACGCCCTTCTCCGACCTCGTCGTGTATTCGAGGAAGCCGTCGCCGTCGAGATCGCCATACCGCTCGACCCAGTCGATCGCGCGTCGGGCCGGGCCCAGCAGCTCGCGCACAGTCGAGACGTCGTTCGTCCAGGCGAGATACTGCCCGAGCATGATGAGGAAGTCGGGCACGGTCGCCCAGTCGCCGTAGTAGCGGACGAATGGATCGAGCCCGAGGACCGAGATCGGCCCGAGCCGCGCCTGGTGGATCATCTTGCCCGGCTCCTCGTCGAGCCAGTCGTCGATGCGCTTGCCCTGCCAGGCGGCGTTCGCCCGCAGTGAGTCGCGGAGGGGCTCCGACATCGCGAGGAGCGCCTGCCAGCCGATGGTGAGGCTGTCGCGGCCGAAGAACTGCTGGTACAGGGGAAGGCCTGCGATGGGCGTCGCCGGCCCCTCCTCGAGCCCCAGTGGCAGCGACGCGAGATCGTCCACGGCGGTCCGCCACGCGCGTGAGACCGTGGCGTTGGTCGTGACGAGCTGGGGCGCCTCGTCGCGTAGTCGGCGGCGGAGGCGTTCGAGGCGATCGGTCGGGTCGGCGCGCGCGTGGCCGGGCGCTGTGCGCCTGTGCCCGTCGAACAGCGGCTCCACCGCCAACGAGATCGTGGCCGCGTCGTGCGGACCGATCTCGAGCGGGAAGGACAGCGATCGCCCCTCGCACCGCACGCCGCCCGGTGCGCGGTCGACGCGGACGACCGCCGCCCGTCGGAGCTCCGGGTGGCGGTAGACGAACGACAACTCCCTCCGCTGCTCGTCCCACTGGACGTCGACGCCGGCCTCCTGGAGGCGCTTCCCCTGGTGCGGCTCGATGATGTCCGCGAAGTCCGCGTCGAGGTCGAGCCGCAGCTCGAGCGTCGCGACGCCGCCCTTTCGGTCGTGGTTCTCGATCCGCAGCTCCTCTCGCATCCCCTCGCCGACGACGCGAGCGACCGTGACGATGACAGTCGCGTCCGCGGTCTCGCTCGGGACGTCGAGATAGGAGAGGAACCGCGCGCCCGAGACCGGACTCGCGGAGAACGCGCGAAGCGGCGTGCCGTCCGCAGCGAGGCTGTGCCGGGAGAGGATCCTGGTGTCGTCGACGTAGACGCCTTCGGTGCCCCCGCCCGGGATCGCACCGTGGAGGTCGGTGATCACGACGCAGCGGCCGGCGTAGATGAAGTGCTGGTCGGGGCGCGCCCGGAGCTGGGTCCGGTGGGCCACTCCTAGCGACCGATGCGCCGGACGAGCGCGAGGGTCCCGACGATCGCGGTCGCGGTCAGTGCGCGCTTCCGGTTCGGGTGCAGGGCGAGATGGCGCGTGTAGAGGCTCTCCGACTTAGAGCCACCGCCGAAGTCACCGGTCGTCGCCCCCGTTCCCGGGAGCGGCCCGAAGAGGTTGTCGACGCCGTCGTCGGGCTGGTCGGTCCGCTGCTGCTGGAACATCCGCCCGCCCTGGACCATGTACCGATCCGCGAGGGATGGGCTCAGCCGCTCGATGAGCGTCAGGGCCTTCCCGCTGCCGCCGACGACCACCTCCCGGCGCGGGTGCTCGGCGACGAACACGATCGCCTCCGCGACGACCCGTGGTTCGTAGACGGGAGGGATCGGCTGCGGCTTGACGCCGAGCTTCGAGCGCGCGTGCGTGAAGAGCGGCGTGTTGATCGAGGAGGGAAGGATGAGGGTGACCTGGATACCGCTCCGCTCGTGCTCGAGCTCCATCCGGAGCGAGTCGGTGAATCCCTTGATGCCGTGTTTCGCGGCCACGTACGGCGCCTGGAGCGGGACGCCGCGGCGCGCCTCCGCGGAGGCGACGTTGACGATCGTCCCTTCGCGCTGGCGGCGCATGTGCGGGAGCGCCGCCTTCATGCCGTGGATCTGCCCCATCAGGTCGACCTGGATGATCCGTGCGATCTCCTCGACGGTCGTCTGCTCGACCGACGCGTACGCGCTGACCGCCGCGTTGTTGACCCACGTGTCGATCCGACCGAACCGCTCGACGGCTTCCTGAGCGAGCCGCTCGACCTCGTCCCAGCCGGCTACATCGGTCGGGACGACGTGCGGGCGGCCGCCGCTTCGCTCGGCCTCGTTCGACACCTCCTCGAGCGCCTCTCGGTTCCGCGCCGCGAGCACGACGGCGGAGCGTCGTCGGGAGAACTCGAGGGCGGTCTCGCGGCCGATCCCGGACGACGCCCCCGTGATGACGACGACCTGTTCGTCCAGCGGCCTCGGCATGTCTCCTCCTCGCTCAAGCCGCTCCGGCGGCCCGTCTCGTGAATTCACCGGTTCGTGCCCGGTTCACGATGTAGTCGGCGGTTCGGGCCGCGATCGCCTGGATCGTGAGGCTCGGGTTCGAGGCCGAGCTCGTGACGAACACCGAGCCGTCGCACACGAACAGGTTCGGCACGTCCCATGTCCGGCACCACTGGTCGACGACGCTCGTCGTCGCGTCGTCGCCCATCCGGCACGCGCCCATGAGGTGGGAGGTGTCCTCCGCCTCCCAGGTGACCTCGGCGCCGGCGGCCTCGAGGATCTCGCGCTCCCGATCGGCCCCCGCCCGGAACAGCCTCCGGTCGTTCTCCCCCCACCCGAACGTGACCCGCGCGACCGCGAGCCCGTGGTCGTCCTTCTCGTCGGGGTCGAGCGTCACCGTGTTCTCGTCGTCGGGCAGGCACTCCCCGACGAGCCCGAGCGCGGCGTAGTGGTTGTAGTCGAACATCAGCTCGCGCAGCTCCCGCCCCCAGAGCCCGAGCCCGGACGCGACCTGCTTCGCGAACGCGATCGGGAACGGCCCGATCGGCTCGATCGTGAAGCCGCGCACGTAGTCGTTCCGGTCATCCGTCTCGTAGAAGTCCTGCGTCAGGGCGAGCGTCGGCGGCCCCTTGTACTGGTAGACGATCTCCGGGAACCGACCATGGACGATGTTGGCCGAGTGGACCATCAACCCCTTCCCGACGAGCCCGCTCGAGTTCGCAAGGCCGTCGGGGTGGCCGCGCTGCGCGGAGGCCAGGAGAAGTCGCGGCGTTTCGACGGAGTAACAGGACAAGATCACGAGCTCCGCCGCCTGCTCCTCCTCGACGACGTGCCCGTCCGCGAGACGCCGAAGGTACGTGACGCTTCGCGCTCGGCCATCGGGCCCGACGTTCACGCGCGTGGCCATGCACTCGGCGCGGATCTCCGCTCCCGCCGCGATCGCCCTCGGGATGTACGTCACAAGCGTGCTGCTCTTCGCGTTCGTGGAACAGCCGTAGATGCAGAACCCGCGGTAGACGCAGGGCGGCCGATCGCCCTTCCGTGCCGAGATCGTGGCGATCGGTGCAGGAGCCCAGCGGATGCCGAGTCGATCGCAGCCGCGTGCGAAGAGCTGGGCGACGGAGTTGAGAGGGTGTTCGCGATACGGGTAGGGGCCGCGGCGATGCGGCGACCACGGCCACCGGACCGGCCCCGATATCCCCAGCTCCGTCTCGACCCGCTCGTAGTACGGCTCCAGGTCCTCGTACCGGATCGGCCAATCGTGCGCGACGCCACCGAGTGTGCCGACCATGAAGTCGCTCTCGTGCATCCGCAGCGCGACCATGCTGTAGTGGACGGTGCTGCCGCCGACGCCCTTGCCGGTGACGTTCGCGCCGAGCTCGATCGGGTCCCGTCCGGTCGTCACGCGCGGGTCGGTCCAGTACAGCTGCTCCGCCCCGCGCTCGTCGGACACGAAGTCGCGTTCGGGCACCCAGTGCGGCCCGGCCTCGAGGACGACGACCGTGAAGCCGGCCTCCGCCAGTTCCTTCGCGAGCACGCCGCCGGCGGCGCCTGCGCCGATGATCAGGACGTCCGCGGGCGTGTGACGGCGCGGAACGTTTCGTTGGCCGTCCATCAATGGGTCGGAACGTCTCCACCGCCGGAGCCGCCCGGCGCCCGGCGGACGATCTCCACCGACGAACGAGGGATCGACTCCTCGGCTTCCCACGGGTCTCGCCTGCCGAGGTCGAGGCGCATGTGTCCTCGCGGCGACGAGGGGCCATTGAAGCCGATCTCGGCCCACGCGAGAGGGTGGGCGTAGTAGGCAGAGATGACGTCGTTCATCAGTCTTCGGACGAAGCGGTCGACCGCGAGCCCCTCCCACGCCTCCACCCGCACCCGTCCCTGGGCGATCTCGCCGAGGAGCGCGTCCCGCTGCTCGTCGGAGAGCTCGAGGAACGAAGCGTGACGGACCTCGACGGCGGTCCGGTCCAAGGCCGCGAGCCCGCGCCGGTATGCCTCGCGGTCGTCCGGCATGTCCTCGTAGCGGTACCCGTCGCCCCGGCCTTCGTGGAGACGAGCGTCGATCCAGGGCGCGATCGGGACCCGCTCCGAGGGTAGGCGGTCGTCCTGCGGCAGCAGCCGGGCGCAGATGGCCTCCAGGAGCCGTGCCTCGGACGGCGCAAAGAACCGGTACGGGGGGACGTCGTGGACACGCTGGAGGACGAGACGTCGCGTCTTCTCATCCCAGTCGTGCGCCCACTTGTCCTCCGCGGCGACGTCGAAGGACGGGTACGGGCTTCCGGGAGCACCGCCGCCGGGACGGCTCCCGACCTCGAGCCGACGCCGGTCGCTGCCGCGCCTCGGCACGCGCGGGAGCGGTGGGAGCCTGATCCTCATCGCCGATCGTCGAAGACGGAGGCGAGCAGACCCAGCACCCCCTGCCCGGCCAGCTGGAGCGGCGCGACCACCGGCGCGCCGTAGAAATAGTTCTGCCAGCTGATGCCCCCGGTCCGCCGGATGATGTTGCGGACGTGGAAACCGAAACCGACGAGCCCGGCGAACGTCGCCACCGCCGACGCGGCGCCCTCGACCCGCCGGGCGCCGCCGATGCGCGCGATCGCGCCGACGTGCGCCGCGCCGAGGACGGGGCTGAGCACGACCGGGACCCACATCACTCGGTTGTAGAACCCACCCATCCAGTGGCTCGCGCCCGCTTCCAGGAGCAGCAGGAGATAAGCACCGGAGTCGACGAGACGGGCTGCGAGCACGAGACGTTCGCGCTCACCCCGTGACGGTGGGCTCGACGCGAGCGCGCCGACGAGCCCAAAGAGGGCGACCTGGACGGGCGCGGGCCATGGGGGCCCGGTCGTCGAGTTGTAGGTCCAGTTCGAGAAGCCCCCCATCTGCCGCCGGATGCCGCGGAAGTGGAATAGCGTTCCGACGGCGCCGATCGCGGTCATCGCCCAGGCCAGCGGGCGGAACAGCGCGCGAGAGCGCCGGTCGTCGCGGGTGAGCGTGCTCAGGGCACCTCCGACGAAGACGACCGGAAGGACGGTCACAGGGACCCACATCGGCCGTGACTGGAAGCTGCCGCGGAAATGGAGCACGGCGATCTCGAGCCACGTCGGCGGCACTGCTCCTGCGACAGCGAGCCGGAGCAGTCGCGGGAGCCCCACCTGCTCGAGGACGCGCTCGAGCGCGCGCGGTGGTCGCTCGCGGGCCGGCCCGAGTCGGCGGAAGACGGTCACCGATCGACGTCCTCGCGGCCAGCGTCCACTTCGCGGGCGCGTCCGTCCCCGCCCGACCTCGCGTCGCCGCGATCGAGGAGGTCGGAGACCGCCTCCTTCACGCGCGCAGCCGCAGCCGCAGGGCTCGCGGCGAAGCCCGCTTCGGCGACGGCGTCGCGGAACAGCGTGAGCCCGATCCGCTCTCGATTCGGCTCTCCCCGGGCGAGGGCCTGCGCCATGTGGAGCGCCTGGTCCGGCTGGATCTTCGGCGGCATCGGCGGCTCGTACGGATCGACGACGGCCTCGACGAGGACGGGCCCCTCCGCTGCGATCGCGTCCGCGAGCTGGTCCCGGCAGCGCTGGGCCTCCTCTATCCGGATCCCGCGTCCCCCGCAGGCCTCCGCGAACTTCACGAGATCGATCGGAGACAGGTCGACGCCGTACTCGGGGTTGCCGAGGAAGACCATCTGCTCCCACTTGATCATCCCCAGCGTGTCGTTCCGGATGACGACGACTTTCACCGGCAGTCGCTCCTGGACGCACGCGGCGAACTCGGCCATGAGCATCTGGAAGCCGCCGTCGCCGACGAACGCGACGCACTGGCGGTCGGGATACGCGACCTGCGCGCCGATCGCGTACGGGAACCCGTTGGCCATCGTGGCGAGGTTCCCGCTGAGCGAGAAGCGCTGACCTCGTCGGATCTGGATGTGGCGCGCGGCCCAGGTCGCGATCGTCCCGGAGTCGGAGGTGACGATCGCCTCGTCGTCGAGCAGCTGCCCGAGCTCCCACGCCACGACCTGCGGCTTCATCGGCGAGTCGCCGCGCGTCCCCTGCGCCTCCATGAGCTCCCACCAATCGCGCATCCCCCGCTGCGCCTGCTCGAGGAACGAGCGGTCCTCGTTCTTCGGGAGGAGCGGCAGGAGCGCACGGAGCGTCGCCGGCGCGTCGCCGACGAGCCCGACGTCCACCGGGTAGCGAAGGCCGATACGGACCGGGTCCGAATCGATCTGGACGGCCTGCGCCTGGTCCGGCTTGGGGTAGTAGTCCATGTACGGGAAGGAGCTGCCGACGATGAGAAGCGCGTCACACGCCTCGAGCGCGTCGACGGACGGCCGGGTCCCGAGCAGCCCGCTCCCTCCGGTCGTATACGGACTGTCGTCCGGCACGATGTCCTTTCCGAGGAGCGGCTTGACGATCGGCGCGCCGAGTCGCTCCGCGACCTCCTCCAGCAGCTCACCCGCGCCACGCGCGCCGTTCCCGGCAAGGATGACGACCTTCTTCTTGCCGGCGAAGGTCGCGGCCGCGCGTTCCAGATCGCGCTGGACCGGGACGTGGATCGGGCGGGCGAGCTCGAGCGAGCTGTGCCCCTCGATGTTCTTCTTCGACCGCTCGCCGGACCCGGCGTCAGCCTCCTGGAGATCGAGCGGGAACGTGATGTGCGAGACGGTCCGGCGGGTGAGGGCCGTGCGCACTGCGAGGTCGACGAGGTTGACGACGTGCGCCGGCCCCATGACGCGCTGGTTGAAGGCGGCCACGTCCTCGAACAGGTAGTCCGTGTTGACGTCCTGCTGGTAGTGCGTCCCGATGAGGTCGTGGTAGGTCATCCCGGTGATCGCGAGAACGGGGGCGCCGTCGAGCTTCGCGTCGTAGAGACCGTTCAGGAGGTGGATCGCGCCCGGACCCGACGTCGCGAGACAGACGCCGAGGCGCCCGGTGAACTTCGCGTACCCGCACGCCGCGAATGCCGCCGACTCCTCGTGACGGACGTGGACGAACCGGACGCGGTCGCTCGCCTTCCGGAGCGCTTCCATGATCCCGTTGATGCCGTCGCCGGGAAGCCCGAAGACCGTGTCGACGCCCCAGTCGACGAGCCGCTCCACGAGGACATCAGCCGCCGTTCGTGCCATCTACCTCACCTCCTGCGGTCGTCTTTCGTGCCTTCGGCAATGTCGTCGCGTCGGGGGCTGTCAGCACACGTGGGCTCGCGTGATGTCCGCCGGCCGCGAGATGCCCAGGAGCGCCATCGCCGTCGAGACCTCGGCCCCGAGTAGACCGAGAGCCCGCGCGACGCCCTCCTCGCCCGCGACACTGACCGCAAACAGGTACGGTCGGCCGATGAACACCGCGCGGGCCCCGAGGGCCAGTGCGATCAGGACGTCCACACCCCTTCGGACACCTCCGTCGAGGTAGACCTCGGCTCGGCCCGCCACTGCTGCCGCGACCTCCTCGAGGACATCGATGGTCGCCGGGACCCGGTCGAGCTGCCGCCCGCCGTGATTCGAGACGACCACCGCGGCCGCGCCATGCTCGACGGCGAGGTGCGCGTCCTCGCCGGTCAGCACGCCCTTCACGACGATCGGGAGGTCGGTGAGGCTTGCGAGCCAGGAGAGGTCGTCCCAGCTCAGGCGCTGCTCGTTGAGCTCCCTCACGAACGCGTCCCGCTCCTGGCCGTGTGCCTCACTGCCCGGGAGGTTCGCGAAGTGGTCCGGCGCCGGAAGCTCGTTCCGGACGTCGCGCTCCCGTGTCCCGGGGACCGGGATATCCACGGTCAGGACGATCGCCCGATATCCGGCGGCTGCCGCACGCTCGACCAGATCGCGGGTGATCGAGCGATCCTTCTGGATATAGAGCTGGAACCACCGGTCGCCGGCGCCCGTCGACGCGACCTCCTCCAGAGTGCAGACCGAGAACGTCGAGATGCAGAAAGGGATGCCGGCACGGGCGGCAGCGCGGGCGACGGGTACCTCCGCACCACCGCACGTCCCGCCGGGGAGCGCCGCTGGTGCGAGGCCGACCGGCATCGCAGCCTTCCGCCCCAGGACGTGGGTCGCGAGGTCGATGGAAGAGACGTCGAGCATCACCCGCGGCCGCAACCGCCGGCGCCGAAGCGCCGTCTCGTTCTCGGCACGCGTGATCTCGTCCCACGACCCGCCGATGAGGTAGTCGAACGTCGCTCGCTCCATCCGCTCACGCGCGAGCGCCTCGAAGTCCGCCAACTTGACGACGCGAGCGAGATCGACGTTCGGCGGACCTGCTTCGATCACCCGTCCAGTGCCTCGTACGCGACGCTCGTCACGGCCGCGTACACGAGATGATGGAGCGCGTCCACGCCGAGCTCGGTGGGCCCCCACTCCGTAGGTGGCGGTGCGACCCGGAGCGCAGGGAGCATAACGAGCGCGGCTCCCCAGACGGCGACGGGTGGGCCACGGCGGCGGGAGGGCCGTGGAGGCCCGCGAAACCGACGAGGCCTCGGAACGCGCCCCAGGCGGTCCCGTAGCCCCAGTGGACGAGGTTCGAGAACCGCTGCTCGGCCTGCTCGCTCCGCGGCTCCCGTTCCAGGACGGTCTCGACCGCCTTCGCGGGCGTCGTGCTCGGCGGACGCCCCCTGAGCTTCATCTCGACGATGCTCGACACCGTCATCGCCGCGGTCCCGGCGGCGCCCGCGAAAAGCCCCTTCCCCACCGCCGCGGCGAGTCCTCGGATCATCGTCTCCCTCGAGCTAGAACGCCGCCGCGATGCCGCTCGAATCCTGACGAGCATCCGGCGACCGCCGAACGGATGGCTTTCCTATGAGCCCCGCGGACGATCTGCGTCGTCGTCGGCGCGCTCCGACGCCGACCTGTTGGACGGAGCTCGATGCGAGTGGAGCATCCGGCGCCGATCGCGTCTGTGAGGAATGACACGAAGGGGACCTCGCGTGCGTGGAGAAGAGTGTGCTGCCCGTTACAGCGCGGGCCCTTTTTCGCCCCTATCCTCCGGGAGTGAGGATCGGGAGCTCGCGGCGTGCGTGCTCGAGATGCGTCGCCGCGCGCCCGGCGAAGGCCGCGGGCGGGAGGACGGGAGGATCGCCACCGCCCGTCCCAGCGCGCGGCTCTCCGCGACCTGCGGCCCCTTCCTGCCCATCGAGAGACTGAGGAGGCACCGAGGATGAGGCTGGGTGTGACCGGCAAGGGCGGGTCGGGAAAGACCACGATCGCGGCAGCGCTCGCACGGCTGTATGCGCGTCGGGGGTACCACGTGAACGCCCTCGACGGCGACCCGAACCCGAATCTCGCGGTCGCCCTCGGTCTCTCCCACCCGGAGGTCGCGGGGCTTCGTCGCGTCCCGAGGGAGGCTGTGCTCGAGGAACGGGTCAACGGCGACGGGACTCGCTCACTCGATCTCGCGCGCCCCTTCGAGGACGTGCTCGCGCGATACGGCGCTACCGCTCCTGACGACGTGCGCGTGCTGAATATGACCGGCCTCCTCGGCGCGGGAAAGGGCTGCATCTGTGGGCAGCATGCCGCCGTACGCGACGTCATGGCGGAGTTGGGGACCCAGCGGCCAACGGAGGTGACGATCCTGGATACCGAGGCGTCGATCGAGCATCTTTCGCGCGGGACGGTCCGGAACGTCGACGCCCTGCTCGTCGTCGCGGAGCCCTACTACCGCTCCCTCGAAACCGCCGGGCGGATCGTACCGCTCGCGAAGGAGCTCGGCATCGACCACATCTGGATGACGGGGAACAAGGTTCGCGACGCGCGCGACGAGGCCGCGATCGGCGAGTACGCCGCGCGGCACGGGTTCGAGCTGCTCGGGACGGTCCCGTTCGACGACCTCGCGCTGGAGGCGGAACGGCTCGGCGTCGCGCTCGTCGATCACACGCCGACGGCGCCCGCGATCGTCGCCGTGAACGAACTCGCCGACCGGCTCGCCGACCGGCTTGCCCCGATCTTCGCTCGCACCCACGGCTGACCGGGTGCGACGGCGAGGTGACTGCGGGCCCGGGCCCGGAAGCGCTCGATGAGCTCTACTGGCGCGCCGAGATCCTCCAGGCGCTCTACTGGATGCACGGTGAGAGGCTCGCCACCGAGGCAACGGCGGCGAACCTCGCGTCGTTCCTCGGTGTGGACCCTGTCGTCGTCGGCGAGTACATGAAGCGCCTTGCCGGCGAGGGCTACCTCGATCCGGCGGGGAGTGATGGCGGCGTCCGGTACCGGCTTACGGCGCTCGGCCTGACGGAGGGAGGCCGAAGCTTCAGCGACGAGTTCGCCGAGCTGACGAAGCCCGCCCATGGTGAGTGCGGTCCAGGCTGCTGGTGCCGCGACCCGCGCCACGTCGGGGAAGAGTGCCCGAGCCGGTCGGCGGTGTTCGATGGCGGCTGACAGGGAGCTGCCCCAGGCGGTTGCGGCGGCCGCCGACCGCCTCACCGAGCTCGTCGACGCCTTCGAGGCGCACCCCGACGTCGCCGTGGTCGAGCGCGTCTTCGAGCTCCTCCGCTGCGTCGACGTCGTTCATCGGAGAGGATTCCAGCGGCTCGCCGAGCTCCTCAACGTGGCCGGCCTGGAGCAGCGGGCCCTCGACGATCCGGAGGTAGAGCTCCTCTTCGAGCTCTACGGCTTGGGTGAAGGGCGCGAGCGGACGAGGGCCGAGGAGGTCCTCGCCGGCGTCCGTCCGTACATCGAGTCGCACGGAGGACGCCTGGAGGTCGTGGAGGCGGAGGCGGGCGTCGTGACCGTCCGCCTCTCCGGCGCCTGCCAGGGTTGCCGCGGCTCGACCGCGACGCTGCGCCACGTGATCGAGGAGTCGCTTCGCGACGGGCTACCCGGGTTCGCCCGTCTCGAGGTCCAGGAGCCGCCGGAGGGCGTGGATCGACACGACCCGGTGCCCGGCTTCGTCCCGCTCTCGGCCCTCACCGCGCCTCCGCCGCGCGTCCTCGTCTGGCACAACGTCCTCTCGCTCGACGAGGTCCTTCCGGACGCCGTGCGCGGAGTGCAGGTCGAGGGGGAGCACGTGCTGCTGGCGAACCTTGGCGGAGATCTGTACGCGTACGCGAACGTCTGTCCCGGAAGCCCACTGCCCGTGCACGCAGGGGAGGTGGACGACGGTGTCCTCCGCTGCCCATGGCACGGCTGTCGCTTCGATCTCCGCTCCGGGCGGCGAGTCGATGGGGCAGGTCGACCACTTCATGTCGTGCCGGTCGCGGTGGAGGGGCGCGACGTTCGGATCGGACAGCTGAGGGCAGCGTCGTGAGCGGGCGAGTGCTGGTCGTGGGGGTGGGGAACGTCCTTCGTGGCGACGACGGGTTCGGCGTTGCGGTCGCCCGCCGGCTCGCCGAGCGTGAGCGCCTGCCTCCCGGGGTCGACCTCATCGAGACGGGCATCGGCGGCCTGGGCGTGGTCCACGAGTTGATGCGGGGATACGAGATGCTCATCGTCGTTGACGCGGTGGACCAGGACGCACCCCCCGGCACCGTCTTCGTCCTCCAGCCGGAGGTGCCCGACCCGGCCGCCATCCCGGCCGCCGAATGGCAGCGGCTGTTCTCGAACCTCCACCTCGCCGAGCCGTACCGCGTCTTCCTTCTCGCGAAGCTCGTCGGCGCCCTTCCCGACCGCGTCTTCATCGTAGGCTGCCAGCCTGGGGACGGGGAGACGGTGAGCGAGCGGCTCAGCGGGCCGGTCGAGGCGGCCCTCCCGGTCGCGATCGAGCGCGTACGCGGGCTTCTCGAGATGGTCTCGCCCTCCGGGGCCGCCGAGCGGACGATCCAGCGATGTGCCAGGTAGTGCCGCGCCGCATCCTGCAGCTGGCTCCCGGACGGGCGCAGGTCGACGGAGACCGCGATCCCATCTGGGTCGACGCGACCTTCCTGCCCGGCCTCGCCATCGGCGACTACGTCGTGGTGTACGCGGGCCAGGCGATCGAGCGGATGACCATCGAAGAAGCAGAGAACGTGCTGGCGTTCTACACCGAGTTGAACGAGTTGCTCCAGGAGGCGAGCGGGTGACCGCTCCGCTGGCGCAGATGCAAGGGACCCTCCGCTTCGTCCGCTATGCGTTCATGCCGAACCGCCTCCGCTATTGCGGTGGTGACGACGACCGGACGCTCTTCGACTACGCGGTCGAGGCGTCGGCCGACCGGGGGCTCACGCCACTCGTCCAGAGGTTCACGGGAGCCTTGCCCTACCTCCAGCTGATCGCGAGAGCGAACGGGATCCCCGACCCGTTCCACGAGCGCGTCGTGGAGGCCTACTGGATCGGGAACGAGCTGCTCGACGGTGTCGAGGTCAGGCAGCTCTACGACGCGCTGCTCGAGCGTTTCGGGAAGCAGCTCCAGGGCCGGACCCGGGAGATCGTGCTGGGGAAGGCCCCGGCTGGAGCGCGGCCGCATCACAGCTTCCATGTCCTAGACGTCCACCGGCGACTCGGCGAGCTCGAGTCGACCCTCGAAACGCTCGATCGCTGCCGGGTGAGCTGGGGCCGTGTCACGGCCATCGAGGGAAGCGAGCTCGTGGTCGACCGGCAGCCGATCGTCCTCGATGAGGGGAAGCTCGCGCTGGGAGAGGCTCGCTTGGAACGCGTGGTTCGGCAGCTGGACGGAAAGGGATTCGTAGAGGCGGTGGCGCCCGGCGACTGGGTGTCGCTCCACTGGGGCTGGGTCTGCGAGGTCCTCGAGGCGCGCCAACGACGGAACATCGAGCGCTACACCCGCAGGCACCTGGCGGTCGCGAACGAGACGCTGTAGGGGCGAGCAGGAAGGAGCCGGTGATGGGGCCGACGAGGAGAGCCAGGAGCTCGGCTGTGACGGGGATCCCGCGAACCTTGGCGTGGGGCGTGGCGCTTGCCTTCGGTACCGCCCTGATCAGCGGGCTTTCTGTCTACCTCAACGCGTTCGCGGTCCGGCAGGTGCCCGATCCGGCCGTGTTCACGACCCTCAAGAACGCCGTCGCCGCTGGCCTGCTGGTGGCGCTCGTGCTCGCCAGCGGCGGCGGTACGGTGCCGCGCCTGCGCCCGAGGCAGTGGACGGGCCTCGTGGCAGTCGGTCTCGTGGGCGGCAGCGTCCCCTTCGTCCTGTTCTTTACCGGCCTCGCGCAGGCGAGCGCCTCGAGCGCGGCGTTCATCCACAAGACGCTCTTCATCTGGGTCGCGATCCTGGCCGTGCCTCTGCTCCGGGAACGGCTGGGTTCGCTGCAGTTCGCCGCGCTCGCCGTCCTGCTCGCGGGCCAGGCGATCGTCCAGCCGCCTGTCGGGGTGGCCTGGGGCCCCGGCGAGACGCTGATCGCCCTGGCGACCCTGCTCTGGTCGGTCGAGGTGATCCTGGCGAAGCGCCTCCTCGCGAGCTCGATCGGACCGTCCGTGCTCGGCGCCGGCCGGCTGGGCTTTGGACTGGTGTTCCTCGCGGGGTACCTCGCGGTCACCGGGAAGCTCGGCGACATCCTCGCGCTCGGCCTCATCCAGTGGGCGTGGGTCCTCGTCACGGGCGCGCTGCTTTTCGGCTATGTAGCCACCTGGTTCGCGGCGCTCCAGCGGGCGCCGGCGACCGTCGTCACGAGCGTCCTCGTGGTCAGCGTCGTGATCACCTCTGCTCTCCAGTCCGCGACCGCAGGAACGATCCCGGACCCCGTCGTCATCGGCGGTTACCTGCTGATCGTCGCGGCGGTCGTGGCCCTCAGCTGGGTCGCTCTCCGCCGGTCGGACCTGCCACTCATCGAGGGCAGGTACGCGGCGCGAGGAAGAACGTCTTCCGCCGCTCCTTGACCTGCCCGGGCTTGACCCGCAGTTCGAGGGCCGGGCCGACGCGCCGGTCGTCGTTGCCGACTGCAGCAGCTGTCCGAACCAGTTTTGCGATCATCGTGTCCGACCGCGAAGGCACGCGCTAAGCCGACTCGCCCATCTTTCTGAAGTCGAGGCTGCGGCGACGCTGTGGCCGCACGTGGATGTTGACCCGCTTGCCGGACGACACGAGCTGGCGGGCATAGTCGATGGCCGCTTCACGCCCACCGACGTACCGCTCGTACAGCCGACCGATCTCCTCCGGAGAAGCCGCCTCGTCGGCCACCTCCGCCTCGCCGTTGAAGTGCACCGACCGGTAGGGCTGGTCGCAGGAGTCGATCAGCAATCCGACCCGTGCATCACGCTTGATATTGCGAACATGCACGTTGTCCTCGTGCGTGTTCAGCGTGATCGTCCCGTCTTCCTCTGGCCGGTACCACATCGCAGTGACCCTTGGCGTGCCGTCCTCGTTGATCGTGCTCACCCGGGCGATGTTCGCCTCGGCCAACCACTCCTGGATCTCTGCCTCCGTCAGTCCCGGAAGTCTCACGCTGTCGTCCTCCATTCGTCCAGTGGATCTTCGTGCTGAAGCGCGCGCGAGATCCGACGTCGGACCCCGACCTCATGGGCTCTCGCCGGTCCCGTGGGAGGTCCACATCCAACCGAGCAGGTCGAACGGGGCCAGGCCGTGAGGCATGGCGGCGAAGAGCGCCACCGTCAACCCATAGAGCAGGTGCCCCACGAGCAGCTCCACGCCGCCGAGGATCCCGAGGCCGAGCCCGAAGAAGCCCGGATCCGGCGGCGCCTCATCGCCCAGGCGGCCGAACGCTCCCAAGGCCGGGAGCAGCAGCCCGGAGCCGACGGACAGGATGAGCCCCCAGAGCGACCCCTTCACCAGAGCGCCGCGGAAGCTCCTCCGGTCACCGGGGAGGGCCCGCCAGGCGAACTTCAGCAGGGGGGCGAACACGAGGACGTTCGCGCCGAAGAAGAAGACCCAGTAGCCGATCCGGAAGGCGGTGGCCGGATCGTCGGCGAAGACACCGCCGGTGAGAAGCGGGAGGTCGATGAGGGGCAGGCCGACGAGCGGCGCCAGGTACATGAGCGCGGTCAGCAGGATCGTGGCCACGAGGCCGCCGAGGATCATCAGGAGGATGGGCGGGCTCGTCGTGTTGATGGCCGGCGTGTCCATGCTGCCCAGTCCTCGCGGCTCAGGTCCTCTGGGCAATGCCGCCTCCCGGCGAGAGCGCCTCGCGCCGCACCATCTCGAGCACCTCGGGGAGCAGCTCTGCCGCCGGTCCGCTCAGCCGCTCGCCGCCGCCCGCGTCCACCGGCTCCAGCTCGATCGTGACCACATCGTCGGGCAACGCCCCGAAGTGCGCGGCGATGACCAGCAGGTGGTCGAGGTCGATGACGCCCGCGGCGGCCTCCCGGATGCGCTCCTGGAGCTCGCTGGAGGACGCCCGGTCTCCCTGCCATCGGCCGAGGTAGATCCGTCCCGCCGGGCGACCGCGAGGTACGGCGGCGAGCAGGATCAGACGGTCGTAGGGCGGTTGTGCCGCGGCGATGTCCTGCGCCGCGAGGATAGCGCCGTAACCGAGGTCGACGACGTCGACCCCGGCCGGCCACTCCATCGCCGCCAGCTCGTCCGTCGCGACAAGCCCGAAAGACGCGTCGCCGAACCATCGGTAGCCCACCCCGCCGATCAGCACGCGGGAGGGTTCACTGGATGCCACAGGCACAGGTGTTGACATCCTGGGTGATCACCCGGTCGCCACGGCCGTCATAGACGTGGGTGGTGCACGGCATGCACGGGTCGAACGAGCGGATCGCCCGGAAGATGTCGATCCCCGTGAAGTCCTCGGGGCGGTCGAACTCCTCGAGGATCGGGGTGTTCACGACCGCCTCCTCGTACGGCCCCCCGTTCCCCCACGGGTCCCTCGGAGAGGCATTGAACGTGGAAGGGGTGAGCACCTGGTAGTTGACGAGGATCCCCTTGTCGATCACGAGATGGTGCGTCAGATACCCCCGCCCAGCGCCCCAGAACCCGACGCCGACGCGCTCGTCCCGGGGTATCTCGTAGGGTGAGGCGACCTTCGTGTCACCGCGCTTGATGAGGTCGAAGGCCAGGAGCAGGTTCTCGTATCCGACGAGCATCGAGTAGAGGATGTGGTAGGCGCGGGCGCGGTTACGCTCGAACGCGTTCCAGACCTCCGGGATCTTCCACTCGAACTCCATCGCCGGCAGCTTCGTCTTCGGCGCATGGAGCTTGAGGCTCGTCCCGGTCGATTCCACGAACCGCGTGTGCGGGAGCTTCCCGGCAGCCGCCGTCGTCCACATCCGGGCGTAGCAGCCGCCTTCCACGACCTGGCGGTCCCAGCGGGGTGCCGTGTCCCATGTGTACCGCTCGCGCCAGCTCCGCTTGTGCACCGGCTTCGGCTTCGTCTCCTTGTTCCACGGGTGGTTGGGCGAGATGGGGTTCCCGGCCGGGTCGGTGCGGTACCGGACGCCCTCGTCCTCCCAGCCCTCGTAGTAGGAGTGCTCGACGAACTCCTCCAGCCCCATGTTCAAGTGGTGGAGGTTCGTCGTGACGAGGTCGCCGTCGATGACCACGCCGGGGGTCGCCCAGCGACGCTCGCCCCACTGCGGCGCGTTCGCGTAGGTGCCGTCGTAGGCGAAGGGGTCGTCCCAGACGCCCGTGTCGATGAGGTTCTTCGGCCGCGTGCCCACCTGCTTGTATCGCGCGTCGGCCTCGTAGAAGAACCCCGTCAGGTCTTCCCACAGCAAGATCCCGCGCTTCGCGTAGTCGATGAGCCGGCTCATCCGGTTGTGCGTCTCGTTCAGGACGCTCAGGTCGACCGTCGTCGACAGGCCTCCCGGGACGACCGTCTGCGGATGGGGGTACTTGCCGTAGAGGATGGAATACGCCTCCTTCGCAGGCCTCGTCATGTGCAGGCCCTCGATGTAGAGCTTGCCGGTCAGGGGATTGAGCGCGGTCATGATGTCCGCGACGGTGCGGAACCCGTGGACGTTCGCGTGCGCGGCCTCGGCCTTCTGCGCCCGCTCCCAGAGCGACGGGTTGGTGCGTTCGACGACGACCTGCGAGAAGTCGGGGCCCGCCAGCAGATAGAGGTGCAGCGGGTTGTCGACCATGAAGTCGAGCGCGAGCTGCACGTTCCGGAGCGCGAGCCCCATGGGCGGCGGCGCGATCCCGAACGCCATCTCGATGGCCAGCGAAGAGGCGACCGAGTGGACGCCGCCACACACCCCGCAGACCCGGCTCGAGATGTACATCGCATCCCGTGGGTCGCGGCCCTTCAGGATCACTTCGTAGCCGCGGAAGAGCGTCGCGATCGAGTGCGCCTCGTGCACCTTCCGCTGTTCGAGGTCGACCACCGCGTGGAACGCGAGGGCCCCTGCTACCCGCGTGACCGGGTCGAGGTTCACGTCCTTGATGTGGCCGTTGCGTCGGAGGAGCTCCTCGATCCCCGAGCGGTCGATCTCGCGTGGCCGGTAGGCGTAGGGGTCCGCCGCACCCTCCCTGAGGCGCGCCCGACCCTCCCGGTCGAACTCGACGGGAAGGTTCTGGAAGCACATCTACTCCTCCTCCTCCAGGGGCGTGTCGAACCCGTCCGCCTGCGGCGACAGCCCACGCCGCTGCGGCACGCCGCGCCGGCGCGCCTCCGTTGCCCGCTCGTTCGGCAGCATCTTGAAGTAGTCCTCGCCGTACGCAGCCTCCGCGGGGGTGAGGTAGCCGCTGCGGTACTTCTCGACTGCCTTACGGCGACCCGGCATCTCGCTGCGCAGATACTCGAGCTTGTGATAGAAGTACTCGTAGACGTTGTGACTGACGGTGGTGGTGTCGAACCCGATCGCCCAGCCGCTCGGGGTCTCGCGGCGCCACCGCGGTTCACGGTTCCGCTCCAGCTGACTCGTTCGGCGCGGGGCGCGGACGAACATGCCGTGCAGACGCGACAGGAGGGTGGCCGGGGTCGTGACGGGCGGTCGCTTGTAGAAGGGCGTGAACTTGTCCGGGAAGCCGGGCATCGTGCAGCCGATGCAGACCCCGCCGGCGACCATGCACCCGCCCATGTGGCCGACGGCGCCGCGCTCCGTGATGTTGCAGTTCACGACCGGGCCCCAGCAGCCTATCTCGGCCAGGCACTCCTTCTCGCCGTACTCATGGGCGAATGTGCCTTCCTCGTACCAGGCGCCGCGCGGGCAGCGGGTGTGGACGGTCTCCGAGAAGAGCCAGGCGGGACGCCCGAGCTCGTCGAAGTCGGGCAGCGGCACCTGACCGTTGAGGAAGAGCAGGAGCAGGGCGACCGTCTCGGTGAAGTTGTCGCCGACCGGGGCGCAGCCGGGGACGTTGACGACGGGCAACCCGCAGGCGCTCCGGTAGTCCTTGCCCAGGAAGTCCATGAGGCTCATGGCACCGGTGGGGTTGCCGTCCGATGCAGGGATGCCGCCCCAGGTGGCACACGTGCCGATGGCGACGGAAACGGCCGCGCCCGACGCGAGGCGCCGCACCCACTCCGGCGTCGAGATCCGCCTGCGCTGGTCGGCCGGCGCCCAGGTCGGCAGCGAGCCCTCCGCCGCCCACGGCTCACCCTCGAGCGTCAGGTTCTCGTCCGTGATCGAGCCCTCGTAGACGATGATGTACGGGCCGTCGAGCTCGCCCCGCTCCGCCTTCTCCATGGCATGCGTGAAGTGGTCTCCCGACTCCATCGCCAGCGCGTAGTGGTGGAGCACGACCGTCGGGATGCCGGGCAGCGCCCCGTTGAGCAGCTCCTCGAGCGACGGCTCTTCGGCGCCGAGCGTCGAGATCGTGCAGCCGTCGCAGCTCATCCCGCTGAGCCAGAAGATGTATGCCTTCTTGACGGGTCCCTCGGTGGCGTCTCGGCCGCTCGTCCGGTCGAGGCGCTCGGCCAGTTCCTCGCTGTTCGCGCCAGCGACGTTCCCAAGCTGGTCGGGCATGCTCCGGCTCGTCTCGCCCTCCACCGGCTGGTCGACGCGGGCGGTCGTGGGGATGGTCACCATCTGCTCGCTCACGGTGTTCTCCCTGCATCGAGCTCGCGGGCGAGTCGCTCTACGCGTCGACTGGCAGCGAGGACGGCGGTCGCGGCCTCATCGAGTGAGGCGACCAGGGCGTCGGCGTGCTCGTCCAGTGGCGCCATCTGGTGCTCGATCGCCCGCACGCCCATCGTAACCTTCTCGACCCAGCCCCGCGTGCTCTGGAGCGCCTTGAAGATGAGGAGGAGCCCGATGAGCAGCACGCCGAGCAGCGCCCAGACCGCAAGTACCGACAGGGTCATGAGCAGCAGCGCGAGGTCGATGGGCAGCATCTCTTCAACGTCCTCGTCGGAGGGCTTGAGGAAGCGCATCGAGCGCTGCGTCGAGCGCGCCGGCGGCGGAGGCGAGGGCAACATTGGCCTCCCGGAGCTCGTCGGCTGGGTCTTCGGCCGCAGCGAGCCTGGAGACGGCGGCAGCGTTCGCGGCGAGTCGCTGCGCGGCGTCGCGCGTCGACTCGGCCCCGATACGGATGTGTCCGAGCACGCGCAGCAGCAGCGCGACCTCCTTCAGGAGCAGGAGCGTGGCCACGAGCGCGCCGATGAGGCCGATGGACCAGACCGCTTGGACTCCTGCCTCCAGCGGCGAGGTCATCAGCCGCCCACCTCGTGCGCGCTTCGTGTTCCGGCGTGCAGACGGTGGAGATACCTCTCGAGCGGCGCTGTCTCGTTCGCCGCCGTCGCGAGTGCGGCCTCGACCTGCGCGAGGACTTTCGCGACCCGCCGGAGCGAGAGCCAGATCACGAGGAGGCTTGCGACGAGCGCCACAGGGAAGACCAGGGCGTAGACCAGGCTGAGCGTGATGAGGAGCTCCACCGCCTACGGCTCCCGTCCGACTCGCGGTTCCGCCGTGCCCCGGCTCTCCTCGATCGAGATGACCCTTCGCTCGAGCGTCCGGGCGGCTTCGGCGAGTCCTGCGAGTTCCCTGTTCGTCCTCTCGAGCAGCCAGATCGAGACGGTATTGCCTGCGATCTCCCTCCCAGTCAACCAGATCTCGTGGAGGCGGCGGTCGATGCTCTTGGTGGCCGCGATCACGAGGCCGAGCAGGACGGTGACCACGATGACGACGACGGAGAAGATCGCCAGCGCCAGCCACCAGAGCTCGGTCGGCGTCATCGAGATCGTCACTGCCGCACTCCGTCGTCGACGTGCGAGAACGCGAGCGCCGCGTTCAGACCACCGAACCCGAACGAGGTGGACAGGACGCCCCGGATCTCGCCTTCGAGCGGCGACCGGAGCAGCCCGGGAAGCAGCTGCATGATCCCCGGGTCGGCGCACTCCAGGTTCAGCGTCCCCGGCGCCCAGCCCCGCTCGATCGCGAGCGACGAGATGGCCGCCTCGATCGCGCCCGACGCTCCGAGCGGGTGCCCGTAGTACGCCTTGGTCCCGCTGACCGGCACCGACTCTCCCCGCTTCCCGAGCGCCCGCCGCAGTGCCTTCGCCTCCGCGAGGTCCCCGAGCGGCGTCGACGAGGCGTGCGCGTTGACGTAGTCCACCTCGTCGGCCGGCATAGTCCCGTCGGCGAGTGCGAGCCAGGCCGCGCGCGCGGCCTGGAGGCCGTCCGGGCGCGGCTGGACCATGTGGTGGGCGTCGCTCGTCGCCGCGTAGCCGCGGATCTCCGCGTAGGGACGCGCGC
>JADDQH010000020.1 GCA_016781485.1 Chloroflexota bacterium
GAGGTGGCCGCGACCCTGAGCGACTCCGCGAGTCGCCGCTAGCTCCAGGCAGGCGCAATCCGAAAAAGACCACGTTCAAAGACGCACGCCTTCGACGTCATCGTCACCGTCGCCCTCGGGTCGACACCGCTTGTCGAGAGCGAGGTCCTCTCGGGGATCTGGCAGCAGGGCATCGAGCGGCTCGCACAGATCGAAGCGGTGGTCCTGGAAAACGGATGGGATGATCCCGACAATGCGTCGTTCAGACACCGCCAGCGTCAGCCGATCACGGGGTGATGCCTGTTGTGTCGACATTGACGTAAATGGTCCGTTCGGTGGCGCTCACGACGCAGACCACTCCTGTCCCCTCATCCGGAGTTACGAGGGGCGGACCGACCGGTCCGTTCTCGTCGACTCGTCCGCCGCCGCCCGCAACCCCCGGCAGCTTCACGCGGCCTCGGAAGGCGACGACGAACACCCGTTCGTCGGTGTGGAGCTCCGGCGACAGGCCCATCCGCGGGATGTGCTTGCGGTAGTCGCGGGCCGTCATCTCGAACTATGCCAGCACCTGTCCTGGGTTGCCGAGGGCGCAACGAGCGAGCCGCGAGTCAGGCGTCGGCGGCGCGGTTGCGCGGGCGAGGCCGGGGGAGGGCTGGGGCGGCGTCGTCGCCGCGGGGGCGGCGATCGCGAGGGCGCCGAGGATCGTTCCGATAACGACCGATGCGGTGAGAAGCGACTTCGTCATCACGAACGCCTCCTGGCGCCGGAACGGCGATGGCTTGCCGTAGCACGCGGACCCGAACACGGCTCACGTCGCCGCAAGACAGCCCGGGACAGTACTGAGACGTGTCTCGAAGCCGTTAGTTCCGACGGGGTGATCGACGAGATTGCGAAGGGCTGAGGCCGCTGTCCCGGTTCCTGTCAGAGGCCGACCTCGCGATCCCGGCCCCCGGGAGGGGTGGTACGCTCCGCCCGATCGAGCCAGCGAGCGACGAAGGAGGTGATGTCCATGACCCGACTGATCGAACCGCGTCGCGCGCTGCCGGAGCCTCTACCCGCTCGATCCTGACCACGGGGTCTCCGCGCGCTGTGGCGCGTCCTTGAGGAGACTCCCGTGATCCACGTCCGTTCCATCGCGGTCGACGAGCTCGACGACTTCGCCTCGCTCGGCGGCCACGAGCGCACCCTTCGCCCAGCCTTGGCACGCCTCTGGGAACAGGCCGAAAGTCGACCCGAGTGGTGCTTTGTCGCAGAGGACGACGGCCGCCCCGTCGCCCGCCTGGCGCTCGCTTCCGACCCGGCCCCTACCGCACTGCGCGAGTTCGTATGGCACTACCGCCGCGAGATCGCCGGCCCGGGCTGGTGACGCCGCCGCCCGTGAGCGGTGATCGAGTCACCGGGATCGTCGACTGGAGAGGTGGCTGCGCAGGTCCCATCCGCCCGGCTCCGAGACGACGGCCAGCGAAAGTCGAAAAGTCGCCACGGCGGCGGCGCGCGACCCGTCGGACCGTCCGCGATGTCCTGATGCTAACTTCGCCCGCGATGACATCGAGCAGGTACCAAGGGCGGCAGCAGACGGCGAGCGGGCGTACGCGAAAGCGCAGTGGGGGCGGACAGCGGTGTGGCAAGGACCGACGCAATGACGAGCGCTGACATCACCCGCGATGCCGTCCGCGTGCTTTTGCTCGACGAGTCGGACCGCGTGCTCCTCGTCCGGTTCTGGGACGGTGATCGGTCGTGGTGGTGTACGCCCGGCGGAGGGGTCGCGGGAGGAGAGAGCGACGAGCAGGCGGCGCGTCGAGAGATCCGTGAAGAAACGGGGCTCGAAGCCTTCGAACTCGGGCCTTGCGTCTGGATGCGCCGACACGTGGGGATCTTTCGTGGGCAGCCTTTCGACCAACGCGAGAAGGTCTTCCTCGCTCGTGTCCCCAGCTTCACGCCACACCCATCGGACGTTGGTGCCGTCGAGCACGAGTCGGACGACATGCGCTGGTGGAGGCTCGACGAGCTCGAGGCTACGGGCGAGGCGACCGCTCCGCGGGACCTGCCCGCACTCGTTCGACGGCTCCTGTCTCATGGGCCGCCAGATGCTCCCCTGGCTGTCGGCGTCTAACGCGAACTACCTCATCGCCCCCCGATCGATGACGGGCGAAGGGACGCATCCACCGACACCCCTCGCGCCGATCAGGGACTTCCTAACGAGTCATCTCGGCCCCATCACCGGGCTGCGTCCGCTCGGTGCCGGGGCTTGGTCGCGCGCATACGCGTTCCGGTGCGGGGACGCCGACCTCGTCGTCCGCTTCGGGGCCCTCATCGAGGACTTCTGCAAGGATCGTCTGGCGGCGCAGTGGGCTTCGCCGGTGTTGCCGATCCCACGGATCATCGAACTCGGGGAGTGCGACATCGCGGACGCCGGACGTTTCTTCGCCATCTCCGAGCGCGCCCGCGGCAGCTTCCTCGAGGAGATGTCACCGGCTCGCGTCGGCCGCGCGCTACCGTCGTTGTTCGAGACGCTTGACGCCCTCCGCGAGGTCGAGGTGGCGCGCGAGGCGGGCTTCGGGCTGTGGGACGCTGAAGGGCGCGGGTCAAGTGCTTCCTGGCGCGAGGCATTGCTGTCGGTCGCCGATGATCCGCCGGGGCGGCGGATCCATGGATGGCGCCGGCGGCTGGCGGCGGACCCGCAGCTCGAAGACCTGTACGAGCAAGGTGTCGCGGCGCTCGCCGCACTCGTCCCGGCGTGTCCGGAGATCCAGCACGTCGTCCATTCGGATCTCCCGAACCGCAACGTGCTCGTCGCCCAGGACCGCATCACCGCGGTCCTCGACTGGGGCTCGGCCTTGTACGGTGACCCGCTCTACGACATCGCCTGGCTCATCTTCTGGGCGCCGTGGCATCCGGGGCTCGCCGCGCACGACATCCGCGCCGCCGCCTACACGCACCTCGCCGCAAGGGGTTTCGATCTCGCCGCGTTCGACGAGCGTCTCCGCTGCTACCAACTCCACATCGGCCTCGACTCGCAGTCGTACAACTGCTACATCGGGGACCTCGAAACGGCGCTGATCGTGGCGCGGCAGACCCTGGCGGTAGTCGACCCGTAGATCAGCTGGACCGCGCCTCCTACCCGCTGAAGCAGCATCGGCGGAGACTCAGCAGCCGGCCGAACGCACACCGGGACCGTCGCCCTCGCCGGGCTTCTCGGCCCATTGCGGCCCAACGGCATCAACGACGCGTCCAGAGGTTCTACCAGGATGCAGGTGCAGGCGATCGGCGGCATCATCATCAGGAAGATGACCGCCGCAGACCTCGGAACGCTCCATCCGACACGCCACTGGCACCCGCTCGATGACGGGCGGATCCAGTGCGACGTCTGCCCGCGCGCCTGCAAGCTGAACGAGGGTCAGCGCGGGATGTGCTTCGTGCGCGCGCGGGCCGGAGACGCGATCGTGCTCACGAGCTACGGACGGTCGTCAGGCTTCTGCGTCGACCCGATCGAGAAGAAGCCCCTCAACCACTTCCTTCCGGGTAGCTCGGTCCTTTCCTTCGGCACCGCCGGCTGCAACCTTGCCTGCCGCTTCTGTCAGAACTGGGACATCTCGAAGTCGCGCGAGATGGACACACTCGCGGACGCCGCCTCGCCCGAGGGGATCGCGAAGGCGGCGGAGCGGCTCGGCTGTAGGAGCGTCGCCTTCACCTACAACGACCCGGTCGTGTTCATGGAGTACGCGATCGACGTGGCCGACGCGTGCCGCGCGCGAGGGATCCGGGCCGTCGCGGTGAGCGCGGGGTACATGGAACCAGCCGCGCGCGCGGACTTCTACTCCCACATCGACGCGGCGAACATCGACCTGAAGGGGTTCACCGAGGGGTTCTATGCCGAGCTCGCGGCGGGCCGACTCGCGCCCGTCCTCGACACGCTCCGGTATCTCCGCCACGAGACGGACGTCTGGTTCGAGATCACGAACCTGCTGATCCCGGGTCGGAACGACTCCGACGAGGAGCTCGACGCGATGACCCGCTGGATCGTCGGGGAGCTAGGGCCCGACGTCCCTGTGCACTTCACCGCGTTCCACCCGGACTACCGGATGCTCGACGTGCCGCCGACCCCTCCGGACACCCTTCGCCGCGCTCGGCTCATCGCGCTTTCGAATGGGGTGCGGTACGCCTACACCGGGAACGTCCACGACCGCGACGGCCAGAGCACGCGGTGCCACGGTTGCGCGAGCGTCGTCATCGAGCGCGATTGGTACGAGCTCGGGCGGTGGCGACTGGGAGAAGACGGGCGGTGCGAGTCGTGCAGGACGACGGTGCCGGGCGTCTTCGAAGATCGACCTCGCCGGTGGGGTGCTCGTCGCCTTCCGATCGTGCTCTCCGGTCGCTGAGGGCAGGACCGTCTCCGGACGGACCGCCGCCGTAGTAGTCGACGTCCTGCGTACTGTCTAAACGCTGAGGCGGCCCCGTGGGTGCGAAGTCGTCCCCGCCGATGGTCCCGCGCTCGACCCTGCCCAGCTCCCAGGTGTCTGTTCTCGTCCCCACGCGGCGATACTCATCACCCATGGCTGCTCCTCGTCTCTCCACGGATCGTCTGGACCTCTCGCCTCTCACCGAGGACGACCAGCCCGGCGACTTCGTAGACGTCTTCGATAGCAACCCCGAGTTCGTCGATGCCTCGGAGTCGTTCGTCGGCAAACGGAGCTATACGGAGGACGAGGTGGCGCGTTTCCTGTGGCAGGAGTCGGTGCGCGAGAACTCGTGGTGCCTCGCGATCCGTCTTCGTGAGACCGGGTCGATCGTCGGGATCAGCGCTGCGCTGGTGCCGAACCCGGATGACGGCGTCCCCTGGATCGGGCTCCTGTTACTCGATTCGAGGTACCAGCGACAGGGGCTCGGGCAAGAGGCGGCCGCGGCGCTGGTGGGGGCGATCGCGGAGGAGGGAGCCGACCGGATCAGGCTGAACGTGCTGATGGCGCAGCCGGACGCACGGCGGCTGTGGGAAAGAGCCGGGTTTTCGGTGATCGACGAGACGCGCGACGCGAACCACAGACCGGTGTGGACGATGGAAAAGCGCGTAGGGCGGTAGTGCCGGGAGCGCGCGTCGGACGGAGATGAGTAGAAAGGGACGCGTCCTGTCTCTGCGAACGTGGGAGGCAGCTCGGCGCACCCTTGAGAAGGGGGGTCACGCGCCTCGGCAGGACGGTTACCGATAGCTGGAAAGATGTCGGGCCCAGACCCGTAGCGTCGTCAGAGACGCGAGACGCGGGTCGGTGTGGCCGAAGAGCCGCGGCCACTCGGCGTCATACGCGACGAGGGTCGCCCACGGTCTCCCACCGAACGAGATCCTACGGGTCGGTCGTCCGGTGCCCGCCGCGCCGCAAGCAAGGCGACTCCGCGCGTGAGGCGGTGCAGTGGGGTCTTGCCCAGTTGCACTAGCTCCTCGTGGCCGTGATGCTCGCGGCGTGGGTGCTGACCGGGATGAGGTCGGCGAACACGACGCCGAGCGGCCCGCGGTGTGGGAGCCAGACCGGAAAGGTTCTCCCGTCAGTACCAGCGAAAGGGGGGATGCGAGCGACCTTCACCGCTGCCTCCGTAACCTCGACGGAACCAAGTGGGGAGAACTTCGATGAAACGACTTCTTTCGGCGGCGTCGGTCGCCCTCGCCCTCGCGCTGTTCGCCGGATCACCCGTGCTGGCGCAGGAGGACAAGGACTGCAGAGACTTCCAGTTCCAGGAAGACGCTCAGGCGTGGCACGAGGACCATCCTGAGGACCGGCTCGACAACCCTGACCCGGACAACAAGGCCTGCGAACACCTGCCGAGCCGCGGCGACAACGGTGGCGGCGGCGGCGGTGGTGGTGGCAACGGCGGTGGCGGCGAACAGGGCGGGGGAGACGAAGGCGGCACGATGCCGGACTCCTCGACGCTCCCTGTGCCTGTCTCGGCACCGCTTCCGCTCGGCGCGCTCGCGGTAGCAGCGCTCGGTGGCATCTTCGCCCTTCGGCGGCGACTGAACGAGTAACGTCGGTCCTGGACGGGCGGGGAATCTCGCCCCGCCCGCTCCGGGGATGGAGCGGTTGCCAGCACTCGCCGTGCTGCCGCTGACCGTCCCGGCGTCCGGCGGCCGATTGACGGAAAGCCAGAAGGTCTGGTCGAGTGGTGGGTGATGACGTCCGCGGTGAGGCGATGTCGCCAGTGCCGGCAGCGAGCGAGAGTTGACGTGACTACCCCTGACGACGAGCAGTTGCGCCAGTGGGCTCGGGAGCGGCGGGCAAGACACCACCGGCAGGCCTTGAAGGGCGCGCTCGCGGTCGGCCTCCTCGTGCTCGCCATCGGTATCGTGCTGCTCCTGGCGAGCGAGACGACCACGCCGATGAGCTACGTATGGATCGCCGCCGCTGTGCTGTTCTGGGCCTCGGTCGCCTACGCGACCGAGATGATCCGCCTGACGCTCTTCGGACGCGACTGAGGCGGGTTGCGGCGCACTCTCGCGTCGGGAGGACGTGCGACACGTCGAGGCTAGCGTGAGGAAACGAGAGGTGCGCCCTGTTGTAGCATCGGCTGGCGACGTAGCCGCTTGGCTGGCGCTGGCGGCAGAGGTAGAAGCTCTGTTCGGGGAACCCACGCCAACCGACCCATCCTTCGTTCGCTTCCTGCTCAGGAACATCGAAAGGGCGACGGCGTGCGTCGTCCGCGAGGAGGAGGTCCACCTGGTTCTCGAATGGTGGCTGCAGTGACGTGGAGACCAGCACGCGGGCAGATCGGGTGCCTGGCCGTCGCTCGTCGCTCCCGGTGATCGGGTGTCGGGACCTCCTAATGGAGTACGTCCTGGCTCAAGCCGCTCGCCGCTCAGACCACTCACAGTGCCCAGATCCCGCTGGACGTCTACGCGCGATCGCTCACCGGAGTACGACGAAGGCATCGAGATCGACACGAGGGCGGCCGAGCGTCCCGCTGACGCGGACAACGATCGTGCGCGTCGCCGACGTGGGCCAGTTGCGCGCCCAGACGAGACGCCGGTGCTGCCAGGTACTCGCATATAGGTCGACGGTCGCGATCAGCGTCCCGTTGACGTAGATGGCAGCCTTGCCCCGCGTCGGGCCGCGGCTCGAGACGAGAGCCACGGAACGACCGGTCGCAGTCAACGTCGCCGTCGCGCCTGTCGCCGACGCGGCCTTCGCCCTGCCGCCCCAATAGCTTGTCCACTCCGCGTTCGTCCAGCGCCCGCGATACGTGATGGCGTTGCTCGACTCCTGGTACCCCACAACGCTGAACCGCGGACCGTAGGCGAATGCGCCGACGTTGCCAGCCTTGTCGACCGCGCGCACGGCGAAGCGGTAGGCATGGCCGGGGGTGAGGTTTCGGGTGAGAGAAGCGGCGGTGAGTGTTCTGGAGAGGGTCGTCCAGCTCCCGGCGTCCACCTGCTGTCGGACTTCGTATCGAGCGATCCCGCTGGTCGCGTCGGACCCTGACCAGCGGAGCCGGACTGGGACCGCGCCCGACACCAGCGATGTCTCAGAAGCCAGCACGTGCCGTGGTGCCGTCGCAACGGGCGCAACCGTGTCGAGAACGATGGTGTCGCTGATCGCTTCGCTCCAGTTGCCTGCCGCGTCGCGCCACTGGGCCCACACGGTCGCCGTCCCGTCCGCATGGGGAAGCGTCCAGTTGACCGTCGGGGCGTAGGTCAACATCGGGTCGTCCAGGGACAGGTCGACGTGCGTGACACCTGACAGAGCGTCGCTGGCCGGTACAGACACCGAGACGGCGCTCGTTCTCGTGTACGTCGCGCCTCGAGCGATCGAGATCGAGCCGGTGGGTGGGTCGAAGTCGACGATGAACGTGCGGCTGGCAGGGGTCCGGTCCGCCAGGCCGTCTCCCCGCCGGGCGCGGACGCTGAATGTCGAAGTGCCTTGATCCTCGCGGTAAAGCGGGGTCGGGCTGGCGCACGCGTACCAGTTCGACGCGTCATACCGACACTGGAACGTGGCGTCTGGGTCCGGCGACGAGAACTCCGTCGACGACCGCCGGCCGTTCGTGGCGAGCGCCGTTGCATCCATCACGGTCTCGGGGCGCGGCCCGGGAACGACGGCCAGCTCGTAGCTCGTCCTCGCCTCCTGGACATCCGCGCTGGGCGGGACGAATTCCGCTTCGAACGGGTGCGTTCCGAGGGCGCGCGTGACGCCGTGCGTGAGGGAGTCGCTGCTGCCCGACACCGTCTTCGTGGCCAGCAGCTCGCCGGTGACGGAGTCGCGGATCGTCAGCGTTCCACCCTCCACCGCCGCCCCGGCGGTGAGGCGGGCGATCAGATCGGCTGACTCCCCGGCCGCCACGCCATCATCCGTGACCGTTGCGAGGTGCAGCTTCGTCGCCGTGCCGACCTCTACCTGGACCGGCACGGACGCGGAATCCCGGTAGAAATCCTCCCCTCGGTAGTACCCCGTGAGCTCCTGCTTCCCCGGCGGCAGCGTGATCTTGTACCGGTACTCCAGGCGCGACGGATCCTCGAGGACCCGAGATGTCGGGCCATATTGCTGCACGCCCTTGACGAAGAGGTTGACGTAGCCGGCCGCGGGCGCGGGATAGACGGTCAGGACCACCGTCGCAGTGGCGGGTCCGAACTGTGGCACCGACTCGAGTTCCACCGTCGTCGTCGTCGGCTGCAACCCGCTTGCGCGCAGGAGGACGCGACGTGCCGTCCGCGGAGTCTCATCTGGGATCGCAAGCACGGCGGACCGATTTCCTCGTGCCGTTGGGACGGCTCTGGCGGAAACGGAGCACGACTCGCCCACCGCCAGCTCCTTGCCGGAGCACGTGTCCGAGGTGATCTCGAAGTCGCCGGGATGATGGCCCTGGAACCGCGCACTCCCCAACGTGGTCGCGATCGTCCCGCTGTTCGTGAAGCTCGCCGTCTGCTCGCCCGTCGGCGAGCCGACGTCGACCATGCCGAGATACGCGTCGTCGATCGATGGATCGAGGGCCACGATCGGATCGTCATTCCCGTAGCGGACCGAGCCGCTCACGACGTAGGAGTCGTAGCACGTGAGGCGGAAGTCGGCGGATAGGACCGCCAGATCGCCCTCGGCGAACTCGATCTCGTGGATCGTGAACGTTCCGCCGCCGTTGCAGTCATTGCCGTCGCCGGCCGAGACCCCGGCGTAGAGGGACGCCGTCGTGAAGGCGTCGGTGGGCGGCGGCACCTCGTAGGTACCCGCCGCGATCGGCTTCTCCTTGTCCCCGAAGTGGACTCCCCACCGGCCTCCGGTGACCTGGAATGCCGTCGGTGATGTCGTGCCTGCTGGGAAGGCCCGGGCGGTGATCCGATCTTTCGGGAGCGCGAACACGCCGTGCCAGTCCGCGCCCGGTGGGAGCGAGATCGAGTACCCGAGGCCCGACTGTGGATCCAGGTCCACCGAGACCATGCTGCCAGGTGACGTGTCCAGGACGAGATCCTGCGTGACGACCGGCGACCAGCCGTCGCTCTGGTAGCGCACCTGCCCGTAGACCCGCCGAGGACCGTCGGGTCCGGGCGCCAATCCCCACTCGCCGTGCTTCGGGACGGAGCTGCCGTTGACGAGGACGCCGTCGGCGATGTCACCGTCGTTCGAGAGCCGGTAGTCGGTGATGACGTCTCCGCCCGTCTCGATGAACGCGACGGGGACGCTGGTCGTTCGGACGAATGGAGCGTCGTCGATGAACAGCCTCAGCGCCGGGACGTCGCTATTCGCCGCAAGCATCCCGGCGAACGCGAACTGCGACACGGCAGCGAGTCCGAGCGCGGTGACAAGCCGGTGGAGGGAACGAGGGATGCGTCGCGAGGGTCGAGAGCCGGTTCTGCTGCCGCGCACTGTTCACCCCCCTGTCGCGGCGACGCTCTCCGCGGTCGAGCCATCGTGCGTACGCTGAGAGCGTTCGTCAATAGCCTTGCTGCCGTCGATCCCCTATTCGCAGATACCGATCCGGATGGCCGTCTGCCGGATGACAACGGCGCCGAGAGCTCCGGCTGATGGGCCGCCAACCACGGCATCGCCGAGGAACTATGGCCGGCGAATGGCGAACCTCGTGAACGCGAGCGAACGAAGAGCTCTCCGACTCCTGCCTCGCCCGTCAGCGTCCGCGCAGACGTGCCCTCGCGACCTCGAGTCCGATCTCCTCTCGGACGTCTCGCGTCGCTCGCCCGCTCGATCACGGATGTTCTCGCTCGTCTCCGATCGTCGGGCGATCCTGCTCGCCGACGACGAGGGAGTCTAGCGACGCGGGCCCGACCCGCCCTGCTTCAGCCCGGGTGCCGAATAGCTGAACTCGATCGTGGCGCCCGTCTGCCGCGCTCCAAGCCGTTCAAGGAGCGCCTTCGAGGCCCGATTCGTCACGTCGTACTCAGCGGTTGCCGCAGAGGCGCCGGAGGACCGGGCAGCACCGAGAGCCCGAGCGAGCAGAGCAGACGCTATACCCCTCCTCCGATACGCGCGGACAACGCCGACCATCCCGACTCGAGGAACGGGGCGGTTCATCCACACACGGACCAGGCCGACGTAGTCGCCGTCGCCGCATCGACGCCATTGAGATGCGTATCCGGATCGAATTCCGGGTCGCGGAACGTGTTGGCGTGGAACTCCGCTGGGCTGCTGCGCCAACCCGCGGTGCCCGGAACGTCGCCCCGCAGCTCGTCGTCGAGCAGCCTGAGCCGGTCGACATCCGCCCCGCCTGCGGATCGAACCACCCCTCCTGCGGGCATGTCGACGTCCCGCAACGCTTCGAGAGCGTCATCGAGAGCGAACTCCACGATCGCCTCCCGCCGCGAGGCGACGAATCCCGCTTCGAGAAGGGCTTGATGGTCGGCCTGCGCGTGCTCGTCGACCACGGTGATGACGGTCACGCGACGTGACCTGGCCAAGGCGGACGCGGCCAGGGCTTGCATCCGTGGTCCAGCCGCCCTGCGGCCGGACCACGCAACGCCCGTCGGGGCGCAGGTACGTGGTGAACAGATCGGACAGCTTAGCCCTCAGTACCCGACGGCTCGAGCGTCCCCGCGTTGATCGCTTCCCGCGGTGTAGGCGCCGGACGCCAGGCGGCAGATGGATCTGTGCCTCCATGGGTCAGCTGACGCCGAGGTGGAGGTTTGCGTCAACTCGGCCGCGAGATCGTGTCGCCGGCGGGAAAATCGTCCTGCGCCACCGTCAGAGTAAGCAGACAACGGTCGATGGCGAACTCGAACAGCACGTATGCGTCGAAGCCGGGCCAGGGCGAGGACGCGTTCCGCTCAGCCAGAAACTGCCTGGTGATGCCGTCCCACGTCCCACGGTCGGTCACTTCGGTCGCCGATCCGGTGACGTAGAAGCCATCGTCGTGTCTCGGCGGCGCGAACGTCTCCGTGTGCAAGGCGTACCGACCATCGCGCCGAAGGTCGTCCAGCTTGGGTCCCGGCACGATCAGGGCGAACAGACCATCGTCGGTCAGGATCGGGCAGATGGGATGGACTCGCGGGCCGCCGTCACGACGGACCGTACCGAGGAACCCGAGTCCGACGCCGTACTCGTAGAACAGGTCGCGTCCCTTTGCCGCGAGGTCCCGACGCTGAATGCGGAAATCGCCCCACGTGACCATCAGGCTTATCCCTTCGACGCCTTCAGCGAGAAGAGGAGGGGAACGTTCTCGCGACCTGGAACGCGATACCAGCCGTCCTCGCCCCTCACCATCAAAGGCAGCCACTGGAACATGCAGAACGGGAACTCGTGGAGGAACTCGACGCGCAGACCGGCGCGGGTGAGGGCGTTGATGATGTCCGACAGCGGGTGCTGCCACTCATAGGACGTCTTGTTCTCGAGCACGGCATTCCGGTCGGCGTATGAGCCGTCCTTCGTCTCCTCGATCGCTCCGCTATCGAAGTAGGACCCGCTCGCCACGAGCTCGCCGCCTCGCTCACTGAGCATCCCACCGACGGGATGCTGCTCCACGATGTAGAACAAGCCGCCCGGCGCGAGGAAGTGCGCGATCACCTCGCCCCACCTGACGAGGTCGGGCAGCCAGCACAGGACGCCGTAGGACGTGAAGACGACGTCGAACTCACCATCGAGCCGCTTCGGCAGCTCGTAGAGGTCCGAGCACACGAACCGCGCCGGCACGCCCACCTCCTCGCTCAGCCGCCGCGCAAGGGCGATGGCCTGCGCGGAGAAGTCGGCGCCCACGACCTGAGCGCCGCGTCTCGCCCACGAAAGTGTGTCCATCCCGAAGTGGCACTGGAGATGCAGAAGCCTCCTGCCCTGGACGTCGCCGACCTCTTCCACCTCGATCGCCTTGAGTGTCGAGCTACCAGCTCGGAAACTTTCGAGGTCGTACGCATGCGGAGTGCGGACGTGCAGGGAGACCAACTCGTCCCATAGCGCCCGGTTCGTCTCCAGCCGCGCGTCCATCCGGCAGCACCTCCTCGTGGCCTCGTCCCGACGGAAGCGGCGGCCTCGTTACGGTCGCGCCGGCGCTTACTCTAGCGGTCAGTCATAGGTCCATGAGGACGATGGAGTCGCGGGGGCGGCTCCATCGTCGCGACGGCGAGAGTCGACTGCACCCATCTCTTCGTGGTTGCCCGTCGCGTGCCCCGGCCACCTCGCTTCACGACAACGCGGGTAGATTAGGGTCAAGCAAAGGAGGCCTGGATGAACACTCAGCTGATCATCGCGCTGGTTGTGATCGCGGTCATCGTCGTGGCCGTTCTCGCGTTCGCAGCGACACGCATGCGCGCCAAGAACGCGGAGCAGAACCGGGCGGAGGCTCTTGAGCACCGGAGAGAAGCGGGCATCCGCTCGGCCCGAGCGGAGAGTGAGCGCGCCGCCGCTGAAGAGCAGGCGGCCCGAGCAAGGCGCGAGCGTGCCGAGGTCGAGGAGCGAGCTCGGCGAGCAGAGCAGGAGGCAGGAGAGAGGGCCGCGAGAGCAGAGCAGGAGCGCGCGGAGGCGCAAGACCTCGAGCAACGTGCCCGGAAGCTCGCGCCCGACCTCGATCAGGGAGGAGCGGGGAACGAGCGCGATCAGCGGATCGAGCGCGAGCGCGCCCAGGCCACCGAGCACGATCAGCGCGCCCGCCAGCTCGAACGAGAGCAGAACACGAGGTAGGCGGAGGCGCCGCAGCCGAGTCTCCGGCTCGCGACTGAGAGGGTGACGATCGATGGAGGTACGCCGAGGCGTGTGCTGCTCGGTCTAACCTACTCACCCGTCGATCCTGCTTTCAGAGGCGCGCCCTAGCTCGTTTCGCGCGCCTTGTCGCTGACGGCGCGGTGGGTGTGACGACGTGGCGCAACCTGGCCTGCACTTCGAGTATCCCGCCTTCGAGCGATCCAGCCTCTCCGATCACGCCGACGAGTCCGGGAACGGGACCGCCGCGAACTGGGGCACTGCCGCCGCCGTCGCCCAGATCGAGGCTGCGGCGCAGACCGTCTATGGGAAGGGGCTCGGCCCGGTCGCGATCGGCGACATCAGCTTCGAGCACGGCGGCGACATCGATGGCCACAAGACGCACGAGAACGGTCTGGATGTCGACATCCGGCCGATGCGGAAGGACCCGCAGCAGGCGCTGCGTGGCACGTACTGGTACTGGGAGAGCTACGACCGGGCCGCGACCCGCGAGCTCGTCCGGACGATCCGCGCTACGGCGCCCGGGCACGTGAAGCTGATCTACTTCAACGACCCGGTCCTGGTCCGCGAGGGGCTCACGACGTCGTACCCCTACCACGATGGCCACCTGCACATCCGCTACGGCGAGAGGTACCACCCGAACTCCTATTACGACCTCTGAACCGATCTCGTTCGCTTGCGGCTCGACCCCACGCCCGCGAGCGATCGATCACGCGTGGGAGATCAGTGACCGGCCGGCGCCGTCTCGCGCGAGCACGGTTGACGGCCGCGACCACCGGCTGTAACGTTAAAAGCTACTAGTCATAGAGACCGTCGATCGGTCTGATCGCACAGGGGGTGAACGATGACGAGTAGACAAGAACAGCCGCAGCCGAAGGACCTCGATACCAGCGAGCGGATGACGACGAGCGGGCGCGCGGTGCTCCAGGGCATCGCGCACGAGGCGGAGGGCGAGCACGAGACCGAGAAGGGTGCCCTCCAGAGGGTGGAGCCGACCGAGGTCGAGAGGATCATCAACAGCTGGCCGGATGCGCAGAAGAACGTCGCTCGGCAGATGCTCGGGAAGTACGGCCCGCCGAACGAGGCGACGCCGACGAAGCTGGTCTGGTATCGGAACGGTCCATGGAAGCGGACCGAAGTGTCGAGCGAGGTCGTCGCGCACAACTGGCCGGTGCCGCACAGCGACTTCCTGACCCAGACCATCGACTACCGGGTGCCGCCGGAGAAGGCGACTCTGATCGCGCAGTTCGACGGCAGCATCATCGTCGATCGGACGAAGGGGGAAGTGTCGGCGCGCTGCGACTCGGAGTCGGCGAACGCCCTCGGGCTGAACATGGTCCATGAGATCGTGACCGGCAAGCGGAGCGTCGAAGACGCCAGAGAGATGACCGCCCAGAACACGGCTGCCTACAACCTCGGCCGCAACGCCCCCTACGCCGAGCGTCTCGTGTTCGAGGTCCCACAGGGCGGCACCGAAGACCTCGATGTGACCACGATCCCGCACGCGGTCCTCCAGCAGACGGCGGGGAAGCTCAAGGATCTGGTCACCCCGGGCGCGGGCGACGAAGCGACGGACCGCGTGACTGGCCCGGACGCTCCGGTCCGGTCCTAGCGGGCGACAAGCGGCGCCGACCTCAGCGGGCCGCACTGTCCGAGGCTCGGGAGCGGCCGTTCTAACCCTCTCGGCCCGATCGCTCCCACCTCGCCAGCCGAGGTATCGCGGTCTCCCGAGTCTTTGGGCGGCGTTGTTCACTCCACGCTGAGATCCGTCGCGTACTGGACCAGCCCGAGCTTGCGCGCCACCGCCTGCGAGGCGAGGTTGTCCCAGGACGTGCTGTAAAGCGGGATGCGCCCCATCGCTCGGATGGCGTGAGCCCATCCGGCTACGGCCGCTCCGGCGTAGCCCCGGCCGCGATACCCGTCCAGCGTCTCGACACCTGCCTCGGCCGCACGCGAGGTGAGGCGCGCGCTGTAGCACAGGGAGACGGCATCGCCGTCCTCGACCACCGCCACGCGCGGCTCTCGTGCCTCGAATGCCCCGGCCATCTCCTCCAGGTCGGGGACCATCCGTCGGAGCAGATGGAGCTCGGAACGCGTGATCCGCGTGACATTCACGGGCACGGGTAGCTCGTCGGGGAATCGGTACGCCGGCCCCGACTCGACCCACCGGATCTCCTGATCCTCCCGAAGCGCCGCCAGCATGGCGTCCATGCTGCGTGGCTCCGCCCGTAGGTCGTCGCGCACGGGCTCCTCCGCCGCGAGCTGCTCGAGGTTGCGGGCGGTCTCGACCGGCACGTCGTGGCGGAACCGCCAGAGAACGCCCGCTCTGGTGCGGCCGAAGAAGAACCGCGGCGCGCGGTCTCCGCCCGGCTCGTTCACGCGGCGGATGCGACCGTCGGGGTCGTGTGTGAACAGCGCGTCGACCCGGATCTCCAGAAGTTCCAGATCGGAGACGGCCATCAGCCGGTCTTGTTGACGGGGGCCGGATCGACGGCATCGTCGAGGCCGCGATCGACTGCCGCGTCGTGGAACCAAGGCGTGTAGCAGATGCCGATCAAAAGACCATCGGCGCTCAACAGCCGACTGATCGTCTGGTTCCACGGCTCGGTGCGCGGCCCGTGGATCAGCTGATGGCCGGAGTCTTCCAGTTCGCCGGCAGCAGCCGCGACGGCACCGGGGTCCGCGACCTCGAACTCCAGGGTCGCTTGAGGAACCGGGATCTCGTCCGGCCAGTCCGGAGAGCCGAAGCACGCCTGCGCCGCCTCGGTCAACGGCCAGAGCCCGAGGTGCTTGACGCCTCCGAGCTTCTCGGTGAAGACATACTCCCCCTCCCCGCCCTCGAACGATAGTCCGAGCGCTCCGCTGTAGAAGGCGCGGGCTTGCGCCGGATCCCGGACGATGGGCGAGAAGCCCGCCACGAAGTCGATCCTCATCGCACACTCCTTTCTGTCGTCTGCTGTCTCGATCGAGGGGAGTCAGACGGAGGGTGTGAAGAGCCTATGGGTAGACGATCTCACGCGCGTCCGTCGCGGTCACGCTGGTAGAGAGCCAGTCTCAGGGAAGGACTGCAGAAATACGTCGTTTGGGGGATGCACCTGACTCCAGCCCACGCATAGCCTGCTACCGCCGAGCGCGAACGCAGCGGGCCGGTCGGAGGAAACGTCTGCGGAGGGGACGACTGTGATCCGACGACGCCCAGCATGGCGGTCGCTGCGCATCCTTTTCGCGGCGCTGATCCTTTCCGGAAGTGCGTCGTCTCCTGGGGCTGTCTTCGCCGCCCCCGCTGCCGACACTTTCGAGAGTGCGGCGCCCCTCGCCGGCGCGACGACGACGACGAAGATCAGCGCCCCCGCGTGGAAGTACCGTGACGAGGATCTCTACGTCCGGGTCAGCGTTTCGCCCATCCCAAACGGCGGCCGTGCGCGGATCTCGTCCTGGAGCGACGCGACGGGTGGCTCGCGCTACTGGTTGGAGGAGCGGGCCGTCGACCCGGCGACTGGCGTCGCGTCGTTCTCCGCACCGATCATGCCCATCGGCGTCAGCTGGCTCCAGGCCGAATTCCTCGGCACTGACTCCTACTCCCCGAGCCAGACCGCAGAGCGGACGCCGATCGACATCAGGCTCCGGCCGATGCGGATCACGGTCACGTCGACCGATCTCGTCGCCGATCAAGGTCAGTGGCTCGGCTTCCAGTACACGCTCGATCCGGTCCCGACCTGGAGCGGGGGATGGGTGACGATCACCGCGAACGGCGATCCGATCGGGACCGCGTGGGCGGACGACACGGGGACGATCGTCCCCGGTGTTCCGCTCCCGACCGGCGTGTACGAGATCCGTGCGAAGTACGCGGAGAGCGAGATGTACTCGGAAGCGACGAGCGCGGCGATCACGCAGACGATCGGCAACGTGACGCCCGCCCCCGGCACATTCACGATCGACTACGGAGCGAGCGCAACCAACAAGGCGACCGTGAAGATCCGTATCGCGGCGAACGACTCAGTCGGCGCCGTCGAGGAGGTGCGCATCGCGAACGACGGTACGGTGACCGACGGACTACTCGCGGCCGGGCGCACTTTCGCGTACTCGAGCGTGCTCGATTGGTCGCTCTCGGACCCGCCCTGCGCGTGCGACGGGGATGGTCGACGCACGGTATGGGTCCAGTGGCGGCGTGCGGACGGCGAATGGTCGACGCCGATCGCCAGGTCGATCTATTACGACACGGCGGCGCCTGCCGGGACGGTCGCGATCAACGGCGACGCTCCAACATTCGGCGACCCGTGGGTGTCGGGCGTCGTGCATGATCAAGTCCTCTCGCTCCGCGTCTCCGATCAGCCCGGTACGCCGGCACCTCGTCGCTGGTCGGTCTCGAACGACGGGATCCACTGGTTCGACCGGCGCTTCCCGAGCACTGGCTTCGGTGACTACGAGCATCTCTGGAACCCCGTCGTCTGGACTCATACGGGGACGGAGGATGGACCGAGGCAGGAGTGGGTGCGCTGGCAGGACGCGGCAGGGAATTGGTCCGCAACCGCACGAGACACGATCGTGCTCAGGAACGAATCCGTCGGGCGAGTGATCTTCAACGGTATCGAGCAGCCGGAAGGCGCGACCACGACCGACAGCGCGATCGTTTGGCTTGAAGTCCCGGTGGACGTCGTCCCACCGACCGGCGTCAAGTCGGTCAGCGTAAGCAACGGGTTCGACAACCCCAGGAAGGCCTTCCCCTACAGCGACGACATGATCATCCGCTGGTCCCTGACGGACCCGACGTACGGTGGGTTCGACGGGGACGGGATCCGGAGCGTTCTGGTTTGGTGGCACGACAACGCGGGCCGGACATCCCAGCGCGGACAGGTCAACGTTTACCTCGATCGATCGGCGACGCTCGTCGCAGAGCCTCGCCAACTCCTCACCCTCGACTCTTCGACCACACAGACGTCATCGGCGACCGTCTCGACCGATGTCCGCTGGACGCCGCCGCGCGGGACGAGTGCGACGGTCGGGTACGAGGCGCAGCAGAGCACTGACGGCGCGAGCTGGCAGACCGTCCCACTCGCCGCGACTCGGACGCCCCTCGCGATCCGCGCCGTCACCTCGGGCCACAACTATCGCTTCCGGACGCGGACCCTCGACGGCGTCTCCACATGGAAGACAGGCTCGTCGTTCCAGGTGAGGCCGGTGTCCGACAAGAGCAGCGCGATCAGCTATTCGGGTACCTGGCGGAGCGAGTCACGAACCAGCGCCATCGGAGGCTCGCTCAAGTACTCCACGACACGCCGCGCGTCGGCCACCTTCTCGTTCACGGGGATGGGGTTCGCATGGGTGGCACCACGAGGGCCGATCGGCGCGACCGCTTCCATCTCGGTCGACGGCGTATACGCCGGCAGTTTCCCGCTCTATTCCGTCGGCGGATACGAGCCCCGGCGCGTCATCTTCAGCCGATCGTGGAAGTCCGCCGGGTCCCATCGCGTCAAGATCTGGAAGGACATGGAGGACGACTTCTCGCAACTCGTCGTCGACGGCTTCGTCGTCCTCAAGCCGCCGGACACCACTGCGCCCGTGGCGTCCCCGCCGACGCAGGACATCTCGCGAGGCAGCGGAGCGACCGTCGCCTGGGATCCCGCGACGGGGATCGCCGGTGTCCCGATCGACGTGAGGTGGCCGGCTGCCAGCGACTCCGGTGGCAGTGGCGTCGCCGGTTACGAGCTCGCACGAAGCGTGAATGGCTCGGGGTTCGCGACGATCCAGTATGGGTCTTCGAGATCCAGACGGATCACCGTGAAGCCGGGGTCGATCTACCAATTCCGGGTCCGCGTCCGTGACGGCGCAGGTAATTGGTCCTCGCCTCGATACGGGCCCCGCTTCCTTGTTCGTGCGTACCAAGAGACGAGTGGCGCAGTGGCGTACGCCGGGGGGTGGTACCGGACGAGCGCGACGTCCTTGTTGTGGGGCGGCTACGCGAAATGGGCGAGCGGGAGTGGCGCGACGGCGAAGGTCACGGTCAACGGGGCCGTCGATGTCGCGTGGGTCTCCACGGGCGGTCCGACGATGGGGTCCGCGAACATCGTGGTCGACGGCGTTGCGGTCAAGGCCGCTGATGGATCCGCCAAAGTCTTCGACCTCTACGGCTCCACGGCGGCTTACCGCCGGATCGTCTACTCGAGGACGGTTTCCGCGAGCTCGAGTCACACGCTGAGCGTCAAGGTCCTCGGGACGGTAGGGCATCCCCGCGTCGACGTCGACGCTTTCATCGCGCTCATCAAGCAGTAGGAGCTTTGCGCGCGCGAGAAATAGCGCGAGCAGGCCGCAGCTACGACACTGGACCGACTTGGCGCCCGCTCGCTTACGCCGCAGTGTCCAGTCCGTGGCGAGCATCGCGTAGGTGAGCTCGTCGGTCCATCCCTACACCAGCTCGTCCTGCTGTTGTGGATCGTCCGCTTCCGCGGCCGCACGCCTATCATCGCGTGGCTCTGGATCTCCGTAGCCCTCGTGCTCGTCCCCATCGTGACGCACGGCAACGTCGGCTTCGTCCAGTGGAGCTACCGGTTCTGCTGGATGTGCTCCCGCTGCTCGTGGTGATGCTGGGCCTTCTGTGGCGAGATCGCATCCCGGGCCTGGCGAAGGCGGTGATCGTTGCCTCCATCGCCGTCCAAGCCTACGGCGGGTGGGCAACGACGGTGCTCAAGGATTTCGCCGGGTACTGACTCGAGGAGATATGAGCACGGGAGAAGCAAGCGGAAGGCGGGGTCACGCGGAACGCCGACCCGATGAGCAGGCATCACATGGCGACCGACGATCTCGTGGCTCGCTCGCGCTGGCGGCGATCGTGCTGGGACTCGGGATCGGCGGGTTCTTCGACGGGATCGTGCTCCACCAGATCCTCCAGTGGCACCACATGGTCAGCACGCGCAACCCACCTGACACCCTCGCCGACCTGCGACTCAACACCGTTGCGGACGGCCTGTTCCACGCCGCAGCGTGGATCGTGACCGTCGTCGGGATCGTCTTGCTCGCGCGCGCGAATGGCGAGGCGAGGAGCCGGGGTGGAGGGCGTCGGTTGCTCGGCGGCATCCTTATCGGCTGGGGACTGTTCAACCTCCTGGATGGCGTCGTCGACCACCATCTGCTGAACCTCCACCACGTCCGTCCCGGCCCCAACGAGCTGCTGTACGACGTCGGATTCCTCGCGTGGGGAGCGGTGATGCTCGTCGTCGGGTCGGCGCTGATCCGTCGACGGGAGGTCGAACGCGAGGTCGAACCGGGTTGAACTTTTCTCGCCCGTCGCGTAAGAGCAGTGAGAGGTCGACGGCGTTCGCCGCCCAGACGTTTCCCGCGCGTGGAGCCGCATCCGGGAGGTGCGAGCCACCAGCGGGGAGCGAGTCCAAATGGAAAGGCCCCGGGTCTGGGGTCCCCGAGGCCTTTCGCGTGGAGGGTGCGGCGAGGGCTAGGGGTTGCGGCAGGACACCTCGCGGCCGTCCGGGGTGCCGTCACGGTCCGTGTCGGGGACGTTCGGCAGGCAGCTCTTGGCGAACTCGCCGGCGGTCGCGAGCCCGTCGCGATCGTTGTCCTCGCGGCCATCCGGGATGGCGTCACGGTCGGTGTCGGCGACCACGGGGTTGAACCGCGCGATGAACTCCTGCGCCGTCCTGAGGCCGTCGTTGTCGTTGTCCTCGCGGGCGTCGCTGATGCCGTCGCCGTCGGTGTCGGCCACGTTCGGGTTGAACCGGGCGACGAACTCCTGCGCGTTCTTCAGCCCGTCCCGGTCGTTGTCCTCATGGCCGTCGCGGACGCCGTCGCGGTCGGTGTCGGCCACGACGGGGTTCATCTTCGAGACGAACTCCTGGGCCGTCCTGAGCCCGTCCGCGTCGTTGTCCTCGCGGGCGTCGGTGATGCCGTCCTTATCGGTGTCCGCGACGACGGGGTTGAGCCGGGCCACGTACTCCTGCGCGTTCGTGAGCCCGTCGCGGTCGGGGTCTGCGTTCGGGTCATAGGCGAACGCCGCCGCCGGGGCGAGGAGCGCGAGCGCGGTGGTGGACAACAGGAGCGCTTTTCCGATCGATCGCACGATGCGCATACCTCTTCTAGAGCCCGTTCGGGCCAGGTCGAGAGCGGCGGGCCGCTCGAGGGGCTGCGTCGAGGCCGGGTGGGGGCGGCGTCGACGCTTGGGCGCGCGTCCCTGTGACGCGGCCGTGACCTTAGCGGACGAAAAACCGCCTTGTCACCCCCCAAAATGGGCTAGTAGCTGACGGAGCGCACCGACTGCTCGCGACGGGGCCCGTTCCGCTGGCGCCTGGAGAAGAGGTCGATCGAGCGGTCGGTTCTGCTCGCGCCGCGCTCGACACACGCGCGAACCTTGCCCGCACTGCCCCCGGCCGCTACCATCCGCCTTCCAATCGAATAGGGCAGAGGCGCCCTCGCCGAAAGGCAGGGCTGAAACGGGGAAGACCGGTGTGAGGCCGGCGCTGTCCCGCAACTGTATCCACCGAGTGGTGGGAGCCAGGCTACCGGCCGCTGTCCGAACGCTGCAGCCTTCGAGTGAGAGGCGAACGCCGTCCGGACCTCCGGAACCACGACTCGTCCGCCCGATCTCTGAGGTCCCTCTTCGGGTGGGCTTCGGCTGCAGTACCAGCAACCGTTGCCCGAGGAGGTGACCAGTGCTCCGTTCCCGCCCCCTCTCCGCACTCCTTGCCGTATGGCTCGCTCTCGTCGGCTGCACGGCAGCTCCTGCTGCTGCGCCGACGGCCTCCACTGCCGTTCCCACCCCGGCCACAGCGGCGGCGACGGCGGCGGCGTCCGCAACGACTGCTGCATCCGCCACTGCGTCTGCAGCGACCACCGAAAGTCCGAGCCCGACAGCGGCGGGCGCCGCCTACCCGCTCACAGTCACCGATGACGCGGGTAGGTCGGTCACGATCGAGGGACCACCCGAGCGCATCGTCTCCGCGGCACCGAGCGCGACGGAGCTCGCATTCGCGGTCGGGCTCGGGGATGCCGTGGTCGCGGTCGACAAGTTCTCCAACTACCCGCCCGAAGCCGCGGAGCGAGAGTCGATCGGGAGCTATATCGAGCCGGATCTGGAAGCGATCGTCGGCGCCCGACCCGACCTCGTCCTCGTCCCGGGCTTCGCGGTCGCCGAGGTCGTCCCGACCCTGGAGAAGCGGGGGCTGACCGTCCTCGTGCTCGACGCCACGGACATCGAGGGCGTGTACGCGAACATCGAGCTGCTGGGGCAGGTCGGGGGGCGCGAGGAGGAGGCGGCTGCGCTCGTCGAGGATCTCCGTTCGCGGGTGGCGAACGTGGAACAGGCCGTCGCCCGAGCCGAACGGGTCCGGACGTTCTACGAGATCGACCCCACGCTCTACACCGCTGGTCCCGGGAGCTTCATCGACGACGTCATCCGCCGCGCCGGCGGAACGAACATCGCCGGTGATGCCAAGACCGAGTACCCCCAGCTGAGCTCCGAGCAGGTGGTCGCCGCGGACCCGCAGGTGATCATCCTCGGCGACGAAGGGGCCGGCGTCTCCCCGAAGGCGGTGAAGGAGCGGGCCGGGTGGTCGAAGATCGCCGCGGTGCAGGAGGACCGGATCTACAAGATCGACCCGGACATCGGGTCGCGCCCGGGGCCGCGTATCGTCGACGCCCTCGAGCAGGTGGCACGATTCCTGCACCCTGACCTGTTCCCGTGAGGACCAGCGCCGGCGTGAGGGCGGTCGGGGCGGTATCCCTGCGGCCTCCGACGGCCCGAACGCTCGGCGCATTGGGGATCGCGGTCCTCGCGCTCGTCCTCGCGGCGATCGCGGGCATCGCCATCGGGCGAGTCCCCATCGCGCCGAGCGAGCAGTTGGAGATCCTCTCGTCTCGGCTGCTCGGCACGGCGCTCGACGCCGAGCAGCAGACGCTCGCGGCGATCGTCATCGACATCCGGATGCCGCGCGTCGTCCTCGCCGCGCTGACGGGCGCGGCGCTGGCTGTCGCGGGCGCCGCGCTTCAGGGGTTGTTCCGCAACCCGCTCGCCGATCCGTACCTCGTCGGCGTCGCTGCCGGCGCCAGCGTCGGTGCGGTCCTCGCGCTGACGGTCGGGCTTTCGGCGGCCCTCTACGCGCTGGGCGCCGTCCAGCTCGCGGCGTTCGTCGGCGCCGTCCTCGCCGTCAGCCTGGTGACGGCGCTCTCGCGAGCGGGGGGTCGCACGTCCGTGCCGTCGCTGCTGCTGGCGGGCGTCGCTGTCTCGGCGATCGCGGGTGCCGTCACCTCGTATCTCCTGTTCTTCAACGGCGAACGCATCTTCGCGGCCTACGCGTGGCTGCTCGGAGGGTTCAACACGGCGGACTGGACGCTCGTCGCGCGGACGATGCTCCCGGTCGTCGTGGGCAGCATCGGGCTCGTCGCTCTCGGGCCGGCCCTTGACCTGCTCCAGCTCGACGAGGAGGCGGCCGCGGCGATGGGCCTCAGGGTCGAGGCGACGAAGCTCGCTGTCGTCCTGCTCGCGAGTCTCGTGACAGCGGCCGCGGTCTCGGCGGCGGGCCTCATCGCGTTCGTGGGGCTCGTCGCGCCGCACGTCATGCGGTTCCTCGCCGGACCACGCCACCGATCCCTGCTCGTCCTGTCGTCGGTCGGCGGCGCGGCGTTCCTCGTCGCCGCGGACCTCCTCGCGCGGACGCTGCTCGCCGACGGCGACCTTCCCGTCGGCGTCGTGACGGCGTCCGTGGGAGGACCGTTCTTCCTCATGCTGCTGTGGGGGAGGAGGGGGCGCCTGGGATGACTTCTCATACGCTCGAGCTCCGCGACGTGACGCTCCGGGTCGCGGGTCGGGCACTGCTCGCGAGCGTCAACCTGACCGTGGGGAGCGGTGAGCTCGTCGCGATCGTCGGCCGGAACGGCGCCGGCAAGAGCACGCTGCTGCGGCTCCTCGCCGGCCTCCTGACACCGTCGGAGGGCCGCGCGACGCTCGACGGACGACCGCTCGAGTCGTTCTCACCGCGCGTCCGTGCCGCTCTCGTCGGCTTCCTCGCTCCCGCGAGCCTACCCGTCCCGACGGGCTTCACTGTGCGCGACGCGGTCGGGTTCGCTCGGTTCGCGGCGCATGACTGGTGGCGTTCGACCGCCGTCGACGATCCGCTCGTCGCCAGGGCGATCGCCGACCTGGGACTCGGATCCGTCGCGAACCGCACCCTCGAGACACTCTCGGACGGCGAGCGCCAGCGCGCATGGCTCGCCGCACTGCACGCGCAGGGCGCGGGGCTGGTCCTGCTGGACGAGCCGACCAGTCACCTCGACGTCGAGCACCAGCGAGAGACGCTGGCGACACTTACGGCATGGACCGGCGCCGGCAGGGGAGTCGTCGTCGTCCTTCACGATCTCGACGCGGCGCTCGCGGTCGCCGACCGCCTCGTGCTGGTCGACGCGGGCCGGATCGTCTTCGACCTGCCCGCGCCATCCGTGGACCTCGCGGCACTCACGCGACACCTCCGGGTCCCTCTCGTCGAGATCGACGTTAGAGGGCAGCGGCGCGTCCTCGTCGACGACCTCAGCCCTCGCTGATGCCCCGCCGCCGCCACCCGCTCGTGATGGTGCTGACAGGCGACGGCAAGGGAAAGACGACGTCAGCCTTCGGTCAGGCGCTGCGCGCTGCGGGCAACGGACTCTCGGTGGTCGTCGTCCAGTTCATCAAGGGGTCGTGGAAGACGGGCGAGGTCGAGGCGGTCCGGCGATCCGGTCTACCCATCACCGTGGAGCGGGTCGGACGGGGCTTCACCATCGAAGCGCTCCGCGACCGGAGGATCCCCATGGAGGAGCACGAGCGGGCGGCACGCTCGGGGATCGTGCGCGCCCGTGAGCTCGTCGCTTCCGATGGGTTCGATCTCGTCGTCCTGGACGAGATCTTCGGGGCGATCAAGGCGGGGCTCATCACGGAGGAGGAGGTTCTCGCGCTGCTCGACGCACGTCATCCCGACGTCCATCTGCTCCTCACGGGCCGCGATGCCCCGGCGAGCGTGATCGAACGCGCCGATCTCGCAAGCGAGGTGCGCCTCCTCAAACATCCCTACGGCCGGGGGGTCGAGGCGCAGCGAGGGATCGAGTTCTGATGCACGCCACTGAGCTCGCCGTCCGAGGATCGGCGACGGGGCTCGTGAGGCGTCTGTGGGACGAGCTCCTCGCCGCGATCGCGCTGCTCACGGCGCTTCCGGTGACCACGGCGGCGAAGGGACGGACGGGCGCTGCCGCATTCGGTCTCGTCGGTTGTGCCCTGGGGTCGGTCGCGGCCGTTCCTCTCGTCGTCGCGTCGGAGCGCCCCTTCGTTGCTGCCGCGCTGGCGATCGCACTCCTTGCGGTCGCCGATCGGGCGCTTCACCTGGATGGACTCGCGGACGTAGCGGACGGCTTCGCGGCGATCGGACGTGATGCCGCCGAACGAGCGCGCAGCGACCCCCGGGTGGGCGCTGCGGGCGCCGCAGCGATCGCGCTCGTGCTCCTCGTCGACCTCACGTCCCTGGCTGCCCTCGTGGAATCGGACGTCGCCACGGGCGTGTGGTCGCTCGTCGTCGCGACCGCGGTCTCACGGGGATTGGCCGGGGCATCGGCGCCATGGGTCCCGACGCGGACGTCCGGCTTCGGGAGCTGGTTCGGACGCGGGACCAGCCGAGCCGCGGCGGCGGTCGCGGCCGGGTCGGTGCTCGTCCTCGTGTTCCTCGTTCCCCTGCCGGGCGCGAAGGCCGCGGCCGTGGCCGCGCTGATCGCCGGCGCCGCCGTCCTTGCGCTCGCCGTGCGGCAGCTCGGGAGTGTCGGAGGGGACGACTTCGGCGCCCTCATCGAGCTCTCGTTCGCGACGGCACTCGCGTTCCAAGCGGTCACGCCGTGACGGGCGAAGTCATGCCGAGCCGTGCAGCGAGTCGAGTCCGGAATGGGCACGGCGAGCGGACGACGGATCCCCTGCTCGACGGTGTGTGGCTCGAGCGGTCGCGCGAAGCGCTCGTGATCCGCTCCACAGAGCCGCTCGAGGTCTTGAGCAGCGCCGTCGTCGGCGGCGGCAGGCGACGGGCACGCTCGATCATCAACATGCACGTGCCGCTCTCGTACGACTGCTCCACGCCGGAGCGCGACCTTCGCGCGTTCGTGCGCCGGTCTCGGCTCCCGGCGCCGTCAGTGGGCATGATGACGGCCGTGGCGACCGAAGACGGGCTGGTGCTCGGGGAGGCCCCCGGGAGCATCGAGGTCCGCTCGGTCGTGACGGTCGGGCTCGCGAACCTCACGCGCGCCGGAGAGGAGGCGACCGAGCGCGGGGCCGCCGGGACGATCAACGCGATCTTCTTATTGGACGCATCACTGCGCGACGCCGCCGCGCTGGACCTCGCCGTCATCGCCGCGGAGGCCAAGGCGAGCGTGCTCGCCGAGCGCGAGATCCGGACGGCGGCGGGCTCGATCGCGACCGGAACGAGCACGGATGCCGTCGTCGTCGCGTGGCGGCCCCGCTCGACGCCGCGCCTCCGGTACGGGGGAAGCGCGACGCTCATCGGCGCTGCGGTCGCGCGTCTGATGCGCCAGGCGATGAGCGAGGCGTTGGCGAGGCGCGAGCCCGACGCGGTGGCTTGACGGCGTGGACCGAACGACGAAGTGGGCCGCCGCGCTCGCGCTTGACGTCCTGATGGGCGAGCCGCCTGCACCGGTCCACCCCGTCGTCCTGACCGGCCGCGTGATCGCCGCGCTCGAGTCGCGAGCCCCGCGCGCACCGTCGGCGGCGCTGTGGTACGGCACGCTCCTTGTCGTGCTCCCGTCTGTGCTCGCCGCCGCGGCTGGCGCGGGCGTTCGGGGACTCCGACCGCGACTCGTGCGCGTGGCTGCCGAGATCTGGCTGCTCAAGTCCAGCTTCGCGCTTCGCGCCCTCCTGGCGGCATCAACAGCGGTCGAGCGGGCACTGGAGAACGACCGACCGGAAGAGGGCCGCGAGGGGCTGTCTGCCCTCGTGAGTCGACCGGTCGACGCACTCGACGAACCCCATCTCGCTTCGGCCGCGGTCGAATCCCTTGCCGAGAACCTCTGCGACTCCTATGTCGCGCCGCTGGCCGCCTACGCCGTCGGCGGACTGCCGGCAGCCCTGTGCTACCGCGTGGTGAACACGGCGGACGCCATGGTCGGCTACCACGGCGAGACGGAGTGGCTCGGTAAGGCCAGCGCGCGACTCGACGATGTACTGAACTACATCCCGGCGCGGCTCTCCGTACTCGCGCTCGTCGGAGCAGCCCCGCTGGTCGGACTCCACCCGCGCCGTGCCCTCTCGGTGGGATGGCGCGACCATACGAGGACCGAGAGCCCGAACGCGGGCTGGCCGATGGCAACGACGGCCGGTGCGCTCGGGGTCTGGCTGGAGAAGCGCGGACACTATCGACTGGGCGAAGGAGCGGACCCGACGCCCGCGGACATCAGCCGGACGCGCGAACTCGTGCTCTCCGCCGCCCTCTTGGTGACCGTCCTCGCCGCGTTCGCCTCGCACCGCGATGGCTGACGGCAGCGACTCGACGCGCCCGGGGACGAGCAGCGTCTCGCACGGTGGGGCACCGACGGGCTGGCTCGACTTCAGCGTGAACCTCAATCCATGCGGCCCTCCCCCAGCGGTCCGCGACGCGATCGCTCGGGCACGCTACGACGCGTACGCCCATCTCGACGCGCGGGATGCGGAGCGCGAGCTGGCGGCGGGTGCGGGGGTGCCGGCGTCCCACGTGATGCTGACGGCCGGCGCGACCGAGGCCTTGAGGATGGCAGCCGCGGCCTTTCTGGCCGCCGGAGATCGCGCTCTGGTGGTCGGGCCGACGTACGGTGAATACGCTCGGGCCGCGACGCTGGCCAGCGCGACCCTCGAGGAGGTCCGCGCGGCACCACCCTTGTTCGCGCCACCGGTGTCGGAGCTCGTCTCCCTGGTCGCGTCGGCGCCGCCACGTGCCATCTTCATGTGCGACCCGAACAACCCGACGGGACGCGCGCTGCGTCCCGGCGAGCTCGGGGCGGTGCTCGACGCACTGCCCGAGCGCACGCTCCTGGTGCTCGATCAGTCGTTCGCGCCCTTCGCGTCGCCGTCGCTCCCGGCATCGGAGCTCATCTCCCGACGGGACGTGATCCTCGTCCGGTCGCTCACGAAGTCGCTTGCCATCCCCGGTGTCCGCGTCGGCCATGTCGTCGCGCGCCCGGAGCTTCTCGACGCGATGCGCCTCGTTCGTGATCCGTGGGCGGTCGGCGCGCACGCGTGCGCGGTCGCCCGTGTTGCTGCCTGGGAGCTCCCTTCCGCGGCTATCGAGGCGGTCCGGACGTGGCGCACTCAGCTCGCCGAAGCGCTGCTTCGCCTCGGGCTGTCACCGCTCCCGAGTGACGCGAACTTCCTGCTCGTCCGCGTCGGGCCACAGGCCGCGGATCTCGTCGCCGCGCTCGGCTACCGGCGGATCGCCGTCCGCGGCTGCACCGACTTCGGCCTTTCCGAGCACATCCGCGTCGCCGTCCGTCCACCCCCTGAGCAGCGGCTCCTCCTGGCCGCGCTCGCTGACGTCCGCGAGGAACTCCGGTGGTGAGTGGCGCGGCTCCGCCACGGCATCCCCGACTCGCCCCCTGCGTGATGGTCCAGGGCACCGCGTCGGGCGTCGGAAAGAGCGTGATCGTGACGGCGCTCTGCCGAGTGCTGCGCGAGGAGGGGTGGCGGGTCGCACCATTCAAGGCGCAGAACATGTCGCTCAACGCCGCGGTGACGCGCGACGGCCGGGAGATCGGGCGCGCGCAGGCCGCCCAGGCGGACGCGGCGGGCATCGAGGCGCGCGCGGAGATGAACCCGATCCTCCTGAAACCCGAGGCGGAGTATCGGAGTCAGGTCGTCGTCATGGGGCGCGCCACCGGGAGCGTGGAAGCCAGCGCCTACTGGGGACAGCGGAACCGGCTGTGGCCGGTGGTGAAGGGAGCGCTCCGGACGTTGCGTTACGAGCACGACGTGGTGGTGATCGAGGGTGCCGGAAGCCCTGCCGAGGTGAACCTGCGGCGCCATGACCTCGCGAACATGCGCGTGGCGACGGCATCCGACGCATCCGTGCTGCTGGTGGGCGACATCGAACGCGGCGGCGTCCTCGCGCAGCTGGTCGGGACGCTCGAGCTCCTCCGTCCCCGAGAGCGCGCGACCGTCCGAGGGCTGCTCGTGAACAAGTTCCGAGGCGACGTCCGGCTGTTCGACGGAGGCGTCCGATTCCTCCGACGCGCTACCGGGCTCCCCGTGCTCGGCGTCCTGCCATTCGCGGACGACCTGTCCGTCCCCGCCGAAGATTCGCTGTCGCTCGACGCGGTCGTGCCCTCCGGCTCGATCGACGTCGCGGTCGTGCGCTACCCGCGCATCAGCAACTTCGACGACATCGAACCGCTCGCCGAGGCCGGTGCGGCCGTCCGGTATGTCCGGCGCCCGGACGCGCTCGGTGTCCCGGACCTCGTCGTCCTCCCCGGCAGCAAGTCCACGATCTCCGACCTCGAGTGGTTACGGGCGACGGGGATCGCGGCGCGACTGCGGGCACTCGTGGACGCAGGGGTTCCGGTGGTCGGGATCTGTGGCGGGTTCCAGATGCTCGGCGAAGAGCTGCGTGACCCGCTGGGCGTCGAGGGGCCGGTCGAGCAGGTGAGAGGGCTCGGTCTACTACCGGTGTCCACCACGTTCGGGCGCGAGAAGTGGACCGTTCCCGTCACCGGGCGGGTCGAGGAAGGGAGCATCCTCGGAGGCAGCGAGCTGCGCCTGGAGGGCTACGAGCTGCATCTCGGCGAGACGAAGCGAGGCGGGGCGGCCCCCTTCGCGACACTGACGCGCGGACCCTCCGGGGAGGACGTCACCGACGGCGCCGTGAGCTCCGACGGGCTGCTCGTCGGGACCTACGTCCACGGGCTCTTCGCCAACCGCGCGCTTCGCGACGCACTGCTGCAACGACTCGCCGCGCGCCGTGGTGTTCGATACGAGCCGCACGGGGTCAGCGGCGACCGGTACGCGCCGCTCTCCGCGTGGTTCCGTTCCGCGGTCGACCTTCGGGCCTTGCTGCACGTCGTCGGCCTTGGGGAGCGAACGACGGGAGGCAGGTCACGACGAGTCACGGGCACGCCCCATCGTGGCTGACCAGATCCTGGTCCTCGGAGGCACGCGAAGCGGCAAGAGCGCGTTCGCCGTCCGGTCCGCGCTCGAGCGGGGCGGTGACGACGTCACGTTCATCGCCACCGCTCGGTCCGGGGATCCCGAGATGGATGCGCGGATCGAGGCGCATCGGCGCGGACGCCCTGCGGCATGGCGGACCGTGGAGGTGGATGAGGATCTCGCCACCGCGGTCGCACTCGCTCGCCCGACCGATCTCCTCCTGATCGACTCCCTGACGCTCTGGGCGGCTGCGGTGCTCGAAGCGGGGGGCTCGCTCGAGGAGCGCTGGTCCGCCGCGGAGGAGGCGATCGGGCGGCGTTCGCCTCCCGCGATCCTCGTGAGCGACGAGGTCGGCCTCGGCATCGTTCCCGTGACCGCATCCGGCCGCCAGTTCCGAGACGCGCTGGGCTGGCTGAATCAGCAGGTCGCGGCGGCGGCGCGCCAAGCGTTCCTGCTCGTCGCAGGGATCGCAGTGCCCCTCAAGCCCGTCCCGTGAAGCGCCTCGTCCTCGTCCGGCATGCCTCGACGGCGTGGTCGGGGCGACGATACTGCGGCCGGACCGACCTGCCCCTCGACTCGTTCGGCCGACGGGACGCGCGCGCGGCGGCGAGCTGGATCGCCGCACGCGTGCAGCCGGGCCCGCCGATCTACGCGAGCCCGCTCCGCAGGAGCGCGGAGACGGCAGACTACGTGAGCCGTGCGACAGCGGGACACCTCGTGTTCTGCGACGGATTGCGAGAAGCCGACTTCGGTGCCGTCGAGGGCGCCACGTTCGAGGAGATGGAAGCGGCGTGGCCGGACACCGCCCGTGCCCTCGCGAACGGCGAGAGCCGGCTCGATTGGCCGCTCGGTGAGCGGTGGTCGGATCTCGAGCGTCGCGTGACGGCCGCCTGGGAGAACGTGACCTGGGACGACTCGGACGACGTGGTCGTCGTCACCCACGGCGTGCCGGCACGCCTGTTGCTCGACCTCGCTCTCGGGGCCGCGTCCCCCGCCCCGCTTCGCACGCTCGCGCCGGCCCAGGTCGCAGTGCTCGAGCGCGACCGCGAATGGCGCTTGGTCTCGTCCTGGTCGCCGCAGCATCGACGGCATGAGCACGAGCACGAGCCGGCGATCCCGGCATGCCCGGTGACCGCTCCGGCTCGTCACCGGGCGTCCCGCCTGAGCGAGGAACAGCGGTGACGGCCGGTTCCGGAGGGATGGACCGGGTCGTGGACTGTGCCCGGCGGATCGGGGATCTCGATAGCGCGGCGATGGACGCGGCGCTTCGCCGACAGGCGGAGCTGACGAAGCCCGCGGGAAGTCTCGGGCGGCTCGAGGAGGTCGCCGTACGGATCGCGGGGATCACGGGGCTCCGCCGCGCGTCGCTCCGTCAGCGCGCGATCATCGTGATGGCGGCTGACCACGGCGTCGCGGAGGAGGGGGTCTCCGCGTACCCGCAGGAAGTGACGGCGCAGATGGTCCTGAACTTCCTCGGTGGGGGAGCCGCGATCAATGTCCTCGCCCGGGCAGTCGGCGCGCGCGTTGTCGTCGTCGACATGGGCGTGGCAGCGGAACTCGCGAACCACCCGGACCTCGTAGTCGCGAAGATCGCGAGAGGCACGCGCGACTTCGCGCGCGGGCCGGCGATGCGGCGCGAGCAGGCGATCGAGGCGATCGAGGCTGGGATCCGGGTGCTCGACGAGCAGGCGCGCCAGGGGCTCGACGTCGTCGGGACCGGCGAGATGGGGATCGGCAACACGACGGCGGCGAGCGCGATCGCTTCGGTCTTCACCGGGAAGGCACCCGGGGAGATCACCGGGAGGGGCACTGGCATCGATGACGCCACCCTCGCCGCGAAGGTCGCCGTCATCGAGCGGGCGATCGAGCTGAACCATCCCGATCCGGCGGATCCGATCGACGTGCTCCACAAGGTGGGTGGGTTCGAGATCGCCGGGCTCGTCGGCGTCATCCTGGCCGCCGCGGCGCGGCGCATCCCGGTCATCGTCGACGGGTTCATCTCGACCGCCGCCGCCCTCGTCGCGGCTGGGATCTGCCCCGCCGTCACCGCCCACCTTATCGCCGCCCATCGCTCTGCCGAGATCGGCCATCGCCCGATGCTCGACCATCTCGGCCTCGATCCGCTCCTCGACCTCGGGCTGCGACTCGGCGAGGGGACAGGCGCGGCACTCGCGATGCACCTCGTCGATGCTGCGCTGCGGATCCCCGACGAGATGGCGACGTTCGGTGAGGCGGGGGTGTCGCGGACCGGCTGAGAGCGGACGCGGGCGGTGCGGCTGGCCAGCCGTCGCGCGATCGTCGAAGCAAGGGAGCGGGAGCAGCTGAAGGACGAGTTCGTCGCCATGCTCTCGCACGAGTTGCGGACGCCCGTGACGAGGATCCACGCGGCTGCCCAGATCCTCTCGCGCATCCCCTCGGTCCTGAACGACGCCCGGGCGCGGGAGCTGTTTCCGACATCACACCCGAGTCAGAGCGCCTGCTCCGGCTCATCGAGAACCTGCTGGTCTTGCCGAGCGCTGGAGCGGGGCACCCTGGAAGCTGCGCGCGAACCCGTCCTTCTCCAGCGGGTCCTGCCCAAGGCGGTCGATCACGAATCGCGCCGCTGGCCCGATCGGACGATCGGGCTGTACGTCTGCCGCCGGCTCGCGATGGGCGGGCGGATCTGGGCGGACGCCGCACCGGACGAGGGAACGGTCTTCACCCTTCCGCCTCCCGATCCTGCCGGGCTGAAGTCGCGCGCCGGACCGACCGGTTCCGGCCGAGCGGCTCCCGCGACCGGGTCGCCGCGACCCGGTCGCCCGACCACTGTCGACTCGCCCGGCTTGAGCACCCGCGCCTCCGTTGACGGAGCCCATCTAGCGAGATGGCGGGCGAACGTGGGACCAGGCTCGAGAAGGTGCTGCCGCGACAGGCGGTCGAGGCCGGCGGGGTAGTACGTCGCCCAGTGGATCGGGATGGCGACCGGAGGGCGGATGAGCTCGGCGGCGTGCGCCGCCCGTCGTGGGTCGAGATGCCCAGGCCCCATCACCGGCCCCCAGACCCAGACGGGCAGGAGAGCGAGGTCGACCCGATAGGCCAGCTCGCTCATCTCCGGGAAGATGCCGGTGTCGCCCGCGAAGTACGTGCGCACGCCACCCTCGAGCACGTACCCCACCGGTCGCGAACGCGGGATGAGGGGCGTCAGGACGGTCCCGTGCCGTGCTCGGACGACCGAGACCGCCAGTCCGTGGACCGTCAGCCGGTCGCCCGCGACGACCTCCTCGACGCGCTCGAACCCCAGCGCGCGGAGCTTCGGGCCGACGCCGCGGGGCACGAGGATCGTCGGCGTCCCCTGCAGGCGCCGGAGGGAGGCAGGGTCCAAATGGTCGAGATGTGCGTGCGAGACCACGACGAGGTCGATGGGGCCGAGCTCATCGGGGCCGATGCGGTGACCGTGCCGTCGGAGCGGCCCGATCCGCTCGCGGAGCAACGGATCCGTCAGGACCCGAACGCCGTCGCCCTCGAGAAGTACCGTGGAGTGGCCGACGAACGTGACGCGCGCCGCTCCCGGCGCTTCGGTCACGACCCGTTCTGCGCCGTCGCCGGTCGCCACCTGGCCGCTGTGATGCCGGCGCCGACGACCGCGCCGAGGAACGACTCGATCGTGTCCAGCATCGTGTCTTCGTACGTCAGGTTCATGCCCCGGAAGCCCATCTTCAACCCGACGAACTCCATGATCTCCCACGCCATCGCTCCGGTCGCCCCGATGCCGAGCGTGATCGTGGCGGCTTCCCAGCGGGAGCCGATGCGGGGCGAGATCGCGGCACCGAACGCGGTCATCAGGATGGCGCCGTTCGAAAAGTGGACGGCGTCGTCGATGTGCGCCCGCTCGTAGAGGCCCAGGGCGTTGCCGCCCGAGTCCAGCAGCAGCGGCACAGAGAGCATCAGGTCGGCGCCCAGCGGGTACGGCTCGGGTCGTCGTCGGAGCGCCGAGCCGACAGGGATCGCAAGCGTCACGCTCACGTACCCGAGCGCGCGGATCCGCATCGCCTTCCCATGCCACTTGGGCTGCTTCGGGTGCCGAACCGCGTCAGCGGCGACGGCGAGTGTCGTCGCCTTCGCTGCCAGGAGGAGTGCTTTGCCGAGCGGTCGCAGGGGCCGGAGGCGCGCGACGGTCCGACTCGCGGCACGAGTCGCGGCCGTTGTGCCTCGACTGCCCTCGCTGGACGTGTGTTGGTGCGACGGAACGTCGTCGGCCGGGGACGGATAGGGTCGAACGCTCACTTCGTCTCCTCGAGGGATCGGGATGGTCCTGTCAGCCTATCCCGGCGCGCCGGGCCGGCTGAGATTAAGCCACCGCTATTGCGCCGTTCTGCTCGCCGCGTCCCCGCCGCGGGCGATCAGCCAGATCCCGCCTTCGTGGTCCACGAGCCTGTATCGGACCCCCCGACGCTCGACGGTTTCATCTGCCCGAGCGTCTAGGGATCGGCTCGCGACGGGAGGAGCCGAAGCGTCCTCGCGATCCGGCGGAACGATGCGACGGCGTTCGGGTCGACATCCTCGCGCCGCGCGAAGCTCATCAGGAACACGTCGTCGCCGGACTTCACCACGTAGTCGACGTAGACCAACTGGGAAGCGTCCTCCCGATCCTCCGTTGGGTATCGATACACGATCTCGACCGCCTCGTGCCCGTCGAGTCGCAACCGCTTCTTCGTCGCCGGCCTCGACGGTTCACTCTCGTCGATCCAGTCGACCCAGTCCTTGACGAGCGCATCGAACGACTCGCCGTTGAGCGCGTCGATCAACCGGGCGACGGTGAGGGTCGGCGTCGCCGTCGTGACAGGGTCGTTCGCTGCTCGATCGTGTGCGAGGAGCAGGACGCCGGCGCTCAGCTCGTCCGGCGCCGCGCGGATCAGCTGGCCGAGCTCGGGATCGGTCTGCAGGAGCCGGTCGAGCGCCGCGGGGTCGTCCAGATCGTCAGCGCTGATCCGGAGCCAGTGCCCCGGAAGGTCGAGCTCGAACCCCTCGACCTCGTCCCGATATCGCTTGGGTGGGAGGGGGGTCGGGGCATCCGATGGCAGGAGGAACCGGGGGCCGTGGAGCGTGCGAAGACAGGTGGCGTTCGGGCGCTCGGACGGGTCGCGCAGGAACCGGAGTGTGAGCGCGTCGGCGCAGAACCGGCTTCCGACAACGCCGTGTCCGACGCCCGGGAACTCGTACAGGAACGACTGCTCCAGATTCGCGGCCGCTCGGCGCGCGAAGTCAGGCGGTGTGATCGGGTCGTATTCGCCGGCGAGCAGAAGCGTCGGGATGGTGCTCCTGACGGGCTCGTCCGCCGACGCCGGAGCCGGTGGGACCCGCCACACGCTTTCGCACGTGCGCAGGAACGACTCGGCGTGGAACGTGAACGTCTGGAAGATCTCGGGCCGGACGCCGGCAGCGCCCTCGCGGATCGCGCCCGGGCGCACGAACGGCGCCTCCTCCGCGCACTCGACCGCGGAGTAGACACCCTCGCTCTGCATCCTCGAGGCCTCGATCAGCTCCGACAGGTTCTCTGCCACCGCGTCGAACCGCCCGTCCCTGGCCTCGTAGATGACGCGTGGGATGGAGGGCACGCGGTCGGTCGAATAGAGCATCTCGAAGAGCGACGCCGCGAAATGCTCGCCGTCGAGCCGCACCTCGTACGACGTCTCTTCCGAAAGGTCCAACACCGTCAACCGCGCCGGCTCTCTTTCGAGTCGGGCGAATACCTCGGAGAAGACCTCATCCAGGCGTGGGTAAGCGCGCGAGCAGCGGGTGTCGGCGGCACAGCTCGAAAAGATCGCGACGACCACTTCGTCGATGTTCCGGGCGAGCCCGACTTCGATGTCCACTTCCGGCGGGTACGCGGCGTCGAGGATCACGCTCCGGATGCCCTCGGGATGGTCGCGCATCGTGACGAGGGCGAGCCGGGTCCCGTAGGAGATCCCGTAGAGGTTCCATTCCCGATACCCGAGCGCGCGCCTGAGGTCTTCCACGTCCGCGGCGCTTGCGGACGTGGTGTACGCGCTCAGTGCGACCTCCTCGCCGAGGAGTCGATCTCGGCAGCGCCGAGCTGCCTGCTCCCCGATCTCGTGCCATTCCTCGGGTTCGTGGACCTCGTCGAGGGTGGAGACGAGCACCTCGGTCGCTTCCGGGCAATCGAGTGACGGCTCCGAATAGCCCGTCCCTCGTTGGTCGAACAGGATGAGGTCGCGATCCTGGAGGAACGGCGTCCGCTGCACGATGTATTCGGCTACGGCCAGCGTGTCCCCACCCGGGCCCCCGTTCAGGAACACGACCGGATCGGGCTGCGGGAGGGGGTTGGTGGTGCTGAACATCGCGACGTGCAGGCGGACAGTACGCCCGCCGGGCGCCGCCCGATCCTCGGGGACGACCAGATAACCGCACTCGACTTCGTATTCCTCGGAGATCTCGAACGGGCACCTGGCCTCATCGAAGCGCGGCCCGGTGTCCGCGATGGCGGAGGGGGCTGGGGACGCGGTGCCAGCAACGGTCGGGGACGTGGTGGGTGTCGCCGGCATGGCAGCCCCCGAGGAGGCCGAGGAGGGGAGGGCAGAAGCGGCAGCAGGAGACGCGGGGACCGCGGTATCCGGGGCCGGGTCCGGCGAGGTGGACGCGCACCCGGCGGAGACGAGCGCGAGGCACGCCATCGCTACGGCGAGGAGCCGCCAGCGCCGTGAGGGATCGCTCCTGGTCGCCACCCGCATCCCCCCGATCAGCCTCTTTCGGCGTCCGCTACCCCGATGCTCGTGCGAGTGTAGGGCGCGCCGAGGAGTGGCGCGGCGGGGGCGGTCCGCCCGTTCGGGTAACGGGCGGCGGGCTGTCGCCCGCCGCCTCAGGCGCCTCTACACGACTTGCCGCAGCCGTCCGGTCTCGACCTCATACACGACGCCGTGAACCGGCACGTCCTTGATCCAAGGGTGTGACTTGATCCGCTCGACCTGTGCTCGCAGGTTGACCTCGAGATCGGGGAACGCGAGGAGAGGAAGGTCTACGTCGGAGCCGGTGCGTTCAGCAAGCTCACGACGAACGGTGTCGTCGTCGAACGTCAACATGCCGCAGCCCGTGTGCTCGAGGACGATCACCTCCTCGGTACCCAGGAGCTGCTGGCTGATGACAAGCGACCGAAGGGCGTCATCGGTGGCGAGGCCGCCTGCGTTGCGGATGATGTGAGCATCTCCGGTCCGCAGGCCGAGGACGTCCTCGACCGTGATCCGCGCGTCCATGCACGCGAGCACGGCGAGCTTCCGGCCCGGAGGAAGAGGGAGGTCGGAGCGATCGAACTGGGCGACGTAGCGCTCGTTCTCCGCGAGCGCGCGCGCGTACTCGGAACTGGGCTGGGTCGTGGCCAACGGGAGTACCTCCGCGTGGAGCTGCTAAGGCCGACGGCGGCGCAGCGGGCTCAGGTCCGAGCGAGGGCCCCGTGGCGCGATTCGCCTTGCCGCGTGAAGGCGCGCGCGGGGGGCAGACCCGAGGCCCGCCGAGTACACGCGCAGCGAACGAAGAGCGGCAGCATCCGGGGCATCATCGCAGCAACGACGGATCGCCGCACGATCTTCGGCCGGAGGAGGCCGCCGTCGTCGGGGCGACGGCGCAAACGGGATCACCGTGCGTCCGGATCCACGGGCGGTTCCTCCCACTGCGCCCGCCGGTACCGGAACACGCGCCGCAGCCGCTCCACATCCACGCCGGGGACCGTCCGCTCAACGACGTCGTAGGTCTCCTCGACGAGCTGCGCGAGAACGGCCGCGGCCTCGGGCGGCGCGATCTCGAAGATGCGCGTGAGGCGCGCGAGCAGATCAGGTGGCGCGTCGCTGAGAGGAAGGACCGCGGCGGTCAGTGACTTGAAGCCGAAAGCGTGTCGTCGATCGGCGGCATACAGGACTTCCAGCAGACGAGCGATGACCTCACTCCAGGCGCCGTACAGTGCCGGGAGGTTCGGCCCCCGCGCGAGATACATCTCCCACCGCCAGAAATGATCGAGCTGGCCGTACCGACCGACCACCGCTCGCGCGAGCTCATCAGGGTATCCCGCTGTCCGCGCCTGCCAGGGCGCGACCGTCTTCTCGCCGCTCAGCGCGATGCACGCGCTGAGAGCCGCGACGGCGAGCCGCTTGCGCTCGTCCGTGTCGTGTCTCAGCAGTACGTCGTCGAGTATCGTTTCGACTGCCTCCACGGTCTGATGGATCACCTCGACAAGGAGTCCAGAGGTCGGCACTCCGCTCTCCGACTGGCCGACGAACAGGTCGTCTGTCCACGCGTGATCCGCTTCGTCGAACGACCCGAGCCGATGGACGTACGCACTCGCCGCCCGCGGAGCGTGCTCGCGGTCGCGCGTCGACGGCGACCCGTGCCAGTAGACGGCCATCTCGAGATCGGAGAAGCGATCGGCGTCGCCCCGGGACGTGGAGCCGGTGACCACCACAGCCGCCACCGCCGGCAGGCGCGCGTATGCGGGCGCGAGCGACCGCGCGATGGACAGCCGCCCTTCGCTCGCCGGCGATCGCGACTGGCGCCGCCGACCGCCCATGGCGTCAGAACCCGCCGGGGGCATCCGTGCGAGGGTGGGGGACCGGAGCGGTGACGAAACGAAAGACGATGATGGCGGCCGCGCGCGACCAGCCGGCAGCTTCCAAGGGCGAAGCCGTATGACCGCCGACGATGTCCGGCGCAGTTATGACGCCGTCGCGAGCGAATACGTCGCCCGCGTCTACGACGAGCTGCGCCACAAACCCCTCGACCGCGCACTGCTCGACGAGGTCGCAGAGGAGGTGCGGGGTCGGGGGAGAGTCTGCGATCTCGGGTGCGGGCCCGGGCATGTGGCCCGATACCTGCACGACCGGGGCGTCGAGGTCTGCGGCATCGATGTTTCCCGGCGGTTGGTCGACGAAGCGCGCCGCCTGAACCCGCAGATCGAGTTCGTGGCGGGTGACATGCGCTCGTTGGACGTCCCCGACGAGACGTTCGCGGCGGCGTTGGCCTTCTACTCGCTGATCCATTTCGTGGGCGACGAACTCCTGCTGGCACTCGGAGAGATCAGGCGTGTCCTGCGTCCGGGTGGGCTCCTGCTCGCTGCGTTCCATCGGGGGTCCGAGACGCGCCATCTGGACGAGTGGTGGGGCACCAAGGTCCGCCTGGACTTCGTCTTCTTCGAGCCGGGCGAGCTCGAGGTCGCTCTCGAGGCGAACGGGTTCACCGTCGAGCGCATCATCGAACGACCGCCCTACGTGGGCTACGAGGCAGAAACCAACCGGTTCTACATCTTCGCTCGGAAGCCGCAAGAGCAACGCCAGTGATCGACGGGCGATCCCGCAGTTGGTGCAGCATCACCGCGTGACCTCTACCCGTGGGTCGTGTTCTCGAACCGGCAGACCCCGGCGAGCTCCAGCGCCTGCTCGATACGTATGACCCACGGCCTATGGTCGCGGTGAGCGTCGGGGCGGTCCTCGTCATCGCCTGGCTGATGCTCGTCAAGCCGTTCTGATGGAAGGCGCGAAGGCGCGGCGCCCTGGTGAACCTCCGCCCGGCGTCTGAACTCGCGCCGCTCATCGGCCGAGCGTTCGTCCGCGAGCGCGGCAGGATCCTTGGCGTGCTTCCTCAGGCGGAAGTCCGACACACCGGCGGAAGCTCCCTTCCGACGGCATTGACGCTCGGAGACCTCGATATCCACGTCCGAGTCCCGGGCGACGCGTTCGGGCGGGCCGTCGAAGCACTGACCGAGCTCTACGAGGTGTTCCGACCGGATCACTGGACGGACGCGTTCGCCACGTTCAAGGACGGGCGGGCGACCGATCCACCGGTGGGGGTAGCGCTCACAGCGGTCGGCAGTGAACACGACGATCGGTTCGTGCGTGCCTGGGAGAAGCTTGCAGCGGAACCGCGCCTGGTGGACGAGTACAACGCGCTCAAGCGGCGGCACGCTCGCGATCCTGGCGCGTGCGAAGTGGAGAAGTCGGCGTTCTTCACCCGGCTCGTCGGTGGGTAGTCCCGGCGGGGATACAGGACGAACTCGAGCCCGTCGCGGGGCAGGGCAATGCGTCGTGAGCGAGGTGGCCCGCCGTGTCTTCACAGATCGACCGGCTGATCCTGCGGTCCACGACCGCGGCCACGTAGTCGGCGACGGGCTCAGGCAGCAGCGCGATGCCGGATCGACTGGACATCGCTCGATCACGTGAAACGATTCGAGCTGTGGGAGGTGTCACGGTAGCCTCTGCCGTGAGTGTCACGCTGCTCGGGTCCGGCAGGTTGGCTC
>JADDQH010000082.1:0-1320 GCA_016781485.1 Chloroflexota bacterium
GGCCGCAAGGATCCCTGCGAGGTGGTAGGGGACCACTCCGGCACGCGCGGTGCCAGCTGCATCCCACACAGCGACGACGTCATCGCCGTCGTCGTCGACACCCTCGTGCACGAGCGCGAGCCGGTGTCCCGGGTCGAGGGTCGCGCGCTGCAGCGGCTCATCGTCGGAGTGGGCGCCTTGGACGTCGATCACCCTGACCGCGAACGCCTCGAGGAGGGGATCGTCGTCGCGCAGGAGCGGGCCGCCGGCGAGCCGCAGAGCGAAGCCGTGCGTGTCGGTCTGCTCGCCGGCTTCCGGCGTTCGGTAGCCCGGAAGTGGCGTGAGGGCGAGGGGAAGGGGGGCGAACGGCATGCCTTTACAGTCGCGCGCGCGACCACTCGCCTGACAATCCTGCCCTCTCAAATCACCCGGTGCAACCGTTTGCCCATCGCACTCCCCGACGCGCCGAAGCGCCGGCACAGCGCGTGGAAGTCCATCTCACGGGAGTAGTGGCGGCGAATCAGGCTCGCCGGCATGAGGATCGCGGCGGCGAACGCGTTGGCCTCCTCCTCCTCGATCGGCAGCGGGGGCAGGCTCGTGTTCCGCCGCTCCTCCTCGATGCACCCGGTCCGGCACCAGACCGCGGCACCGCGCTGGTGATGGAGGCAGAAGTGGCCGAGCTCGTGGCCGATCGTGAAGCGCCGGCGGGTTGGCCACTGCTGCGCCTCGTTTGCATTGACCCAGATCTCGCCGCGGTCTGGGAGCAGGAGCCCCGATAGGGACTGCGCCTCGTGCAAGGACGGCACCCCGGGCGCGGCGCTCAGGTCGCCGACCTCCCGCACGAGGAGCCCGAACAGCGTGTCGGCGATGTCCTCGACCGGGACGGGCAGCGACTCGCCGTCCCACAGCCACGAGGGCACGGACGCGAGCACGCCCTCCGCGTGCGCCTCGACCTCCTCCATCGCCCGAGCTTATAGCCCGGGTCGACGCCTCAGTGGCGTCTGCGCGACGGCCGGCGGATCGTGGTGCGGACCTCGTCGTGCCGGCGGGCGAAGGCGGTGAGCTGGACGAGCTCCGTTCCGCTGACGAGCCCCGCGCCGGCGGCGGCGGGTGCCTCGAAGCGCACGTCTCGGCCGAGGCCGATGCCGTCGCTCTCGGTGACGGGCGCCGCGAGGACGCCGTCGAGCCACGCCTGGACCTCGTCGACCGACGGGGCGGGGGCTTCGGCGACCTCGAGCGCGTCGAGCGCGTAGCCCTGCAGGAGCGGCCCGTGCAGCGAGGCGAACACGTCGGAGCGGCTGACGTGGTCGGCGACGTCGATCCGGCCGCCGAGGGCGACGA
>JADDQH010000082.1:1389-12142 GCA_016781485.1 Chloroflexota bacterium
CGAAGACGTCGTCCATCGCGCCGGTCGGGGAGACCGCGCCGTGGCGGGAGCGCTTCTCCTCCACCTTGCGCCATACCTCGGACTGATCGGCGCGGGCGATCACGCCGCCGGCGACCCGCATCCGCGCCTGCTCGTTCTTCATCCGACGCAGCGCGGGGTACGCGGCCTGCGGCGCAGGCTCCAGCGACTCCTCGGCGCGGGTGTCGTCCCAGCGTCCGGCCTCGATGCAGTCTGACCGGGACGCCGAGGTGCGCGCCGGCGGGGACGAGCACGGACACGTCGAAGGTCCGGTTCTGCTGCGCGCCGCGGACCTCCTCGCCCTCGTAGAGCAGGACGTGGTGCGGCGTCGGGTTGAGGACGACGAGGTCGTTCACGAGGGCACCGTCGGCGAGCTCCTTGATCGCGAGGCCGGAGCCGATCGCCTGCGCGAAGCCGAGGTAGTCGAGATCGGGCTCGGCGCCCGTCAGCGGGTAGACGGCGAGGGGCCCGGCGACGTCCGGATCACCGACCTGCAGGCGGCCGGTCGCATACCGGCTCAGCGTGGGTGCGGATTGCGTGTTCATGGGCTCCTGGTCGCTTCGGAAGTGCCTGGCCTGACGGCTGCTCATGTGGAGGCCACGAGGTCGAGTGCGGCGATGAGCAACGGGCGGTCGCCACGCCGGGGCGTGATGCGTGGCATGGTCCGCAGCTCGCGATCGGCCACCGGGCCGAGGGCGCGCGCCAGCGCGGTGGCGAGGGGAAGATCGTGCGCCTCGACCGCGAAGCGGAGGAGCGCGAGGGGTCGGCTGAGTGTCATGGGGCTCCAGTCGGAGCGGGTCGTACTGAACTGACGCGGCGCTAGACGGACGGACCTATCTCGGCCGAAGTGCGTCCGCTCGGTCCAGAATGTGTGCTCGGAGCGCCGGGTGGTGCTTGTTCTGGTGAGTGGGTGGCGCGGCCTCGAGGCTCAGTTTCAGGTGTTCGATATGAGCGGCGAGCAGCTCGTCGAAAAGCTCGTCGACCGCCGCCCGTGGTACGAGCACTTCGACGCATGGGACGGCCTTCGCGGGTGTCCCGACTTGCCCCCCAACTCGAACGGCACGCTCGATGACGCTTCGCTCGGTCACCGGGACGGCGATCGAGAGGGTGTCGCGCCACGGCGCGACACCGGTGAAAATGCCGCCGATGACTCGAAACCGATGGCCGCTCTTCACGGGCGTCACCGCTGTGCGCGTCAGGTCGATGCTCTCGCTGGCGCGGATCGAAGCGGCGCAGAAGTGGATGCAGGCTTCCCGTCCAGGGCCGCCGAGGGAGCTCTCGACGAGCTCCTCTGGTTCGAAGTCGGTCCATCCAACGATTGGCGCCTTGCCCTGGTTTCCGGCGGTCCCAACGGTCTGCAGCTTCTTCGCCTCCTCGAGCCGCTTTCGCATGATGCTGTTTTCGGGGTGGATGGCCAGGCCCCGCTCGAGGACCCTCTGAGCTTCTGCGGCCCTTCCGCGGCTCAGCAGTCCGATGCCCAGTCGGTTCGTTGCCTTGGGATCGCCGGGGTCGAGGTCGAGGATCGCCGCGTTTGTCTCGACCGCCTCTTCCGTCCCGAGCTCAGCCCCGAGCTCATCCGAGCGCCGTCGCAGTTGTTCGAGCTCTTCCGACATCGGTCTAGGAGCGCTCCACTGCGGGTGGAGCCGGCAGCCAGCGACAACTTCCCGGCACGATGCGCTCGATCTCCTCGAAGGTGAGCCATCCGAGACGTTGAGGGATGGAGCTCAGCTCATCGAGCGTGCGGTGCGGCAGATCGCGGTGTAGGGCCTCTGCCGAACGCATGTACTCGGGAAGGAGATGACCGTAGAGCCTCGACTCGGGTCGCTTGCGGAAAAGCTCTGGCGTCACGAGCACGAAGTACGACCGGCTCGGGTCGCGGCGGTTGAGGGGTGGGTGCGCGGCCGCGGTCGGCGGTTCGAGCATGACGTCGATGTTTCGCGCGAGCTGGTTGCGGAGCGCGTCGAAGGAGACGTGGGCTGAGACGTCCGAGAGCACCTTTGCCTCGAACACGACGTTCACGCCATTGCTCGGATTGAGCACAAGCGCGTCGAGGTGGGTTGCTCCCTCGAGGTTCGCTCGGATCTCGTCAGACGCCGGCTTGCGGGCCGCATTCCTCGCGTAGGCCACCGGCTGACGATGGTCGACCTCGTCTCGAAGCCGTCGTCGATACTCCGCGGGGGCCGAAAGGCTGACCTCGAAGCACAGGTCAGGACGCTCGCCCAGCAGCTCGTGCCATGCGGTGTCCGCAGGAGGCGTCACGCAGGCGTCCATGATCTGCGGGAGAGCGCCGCGCTCCTCGGCGTGCATCAACGCACTGACCAGCCAAAAGCGCTCGTCTTTCTCGACTTGGGCCGGCCCCCGGGCCGCGCTCAGCGGGATGCCACGACGATCGGGGTGGGTGGCGACGAAGTCGCGGTAGCGCCCAGCGCTCGACAGGTAATAAGCAATCTGGCGCTCCGAGTTGTCCTGCCCAGGAGCCTGCACGAAGTGGGTGCGCAGCTGCGCTGGCGTGAACGGAAGGTACGTCTCGTCAATCGGCGAGTCTTGTTGCAACCGCGGTCTCCTCGTCGTTTCGTTTCGTGATGTTGACTGGCCTTCGACGCAGCTGACGCGCTACGGCCGACGGCCGGTGAAGAGCTCGTCGACCTCGTCCCAGCCGTCGTCGACCGATGGCGGGGGCTCCGTACCGGGCGACGCGGCATAGGACAAGTCGTGGATCGCGGTGCGTGCGTAGAGCGGCCCGCCGGACGTCGGTTCGGGAGCGGCGGCGTCGCCGAGCGCCCGCCCCGCCTCGCGAAGCGCGTTGAGGCTGGAGCCTAGGATGCCCGCGAGCTTCTCGAGCACCGTGTCGGAGACCCCTTCGTCCTCGAGGAGGCCGTGCTCCATCTGGTGGTAGTAGGTGCGGACCTTCTCCTCGCGGTCGGGAACACCGAGCTCTGCCGCCAGGCGGGTGACGACCTCCTGGCGCCGGAGGCGGGCGGCGTTGCGCAGCCGCGGGAGTACCGCGGGCCACAGGCCGGAGGCGCCGCGCACCGAGGTAACGATGTCCCGCATGACCGGAGACCCCAGCGCCGCCTCGAACGCCACGGGATCCCACGCCCGACGCGGCGCCGCCATAAGGTGCTCGTCGATCCGCCGGGCGAGTGCGCGCCGGTGCTCAGGCGCTGCCCGGTCGAGGAACGGTTGGGGATCGGGAGGAGCGCCCGCCGCCTCGCTGGCGCTGAGGTACTCGGAGAAGAGGCGGTCGGGATGGGTCATGGGCTAGGACGTCTCGTCGAGCAGCTCGCGCATGCGCCGGCGGAAGCGCGTCGTGATCTGGTGGACATTGTTCTCCGTCATCCCGTCGCCGATCTGCTCGGCCGTCTCGAGGGCCGTACGGCCGCCGAAGACGTAGAGCTCGACCACCAGGCGGTGCGCCTCGCTCAACTCGCCGAGCGCCTGCTCGATCACCGCCTGGACGTCGACGGCGTCGCTGTCGTCCGCTACCGAGCCCGCGGGGCGCCGACCGTCATCGTCGCCCTCGTGCTCCTCGGGGAGAGGATCCTCGCGCGGTGAGCGCTCGACCTTGCGCCAGTGGTCGGCCACATGGCGGTCGACGATCGTGTGCATCCAGCTGCGGAACTCGCCCATCGAGCCGCCCTTGAAGGCGTCGGGCTTGAGCGCGGTGGCGACGGCGCGCAGCAGCCCCGCGTCGGCGACGTCCTCCGCCTCGTGCCTGGGGACCTTGGCGGCCACGCGGACCTTCACGATGTCGCGGTAGCCGAAGACGAGGATCTGCAGCCCGCGAGCCGCGTGCGCCGGCTGGCCCGCCGCGCGGGCGGCGACGACGTACTGCAGGATCTGCTCGTCGCTGAGCGCATGAATCTCATGATCGGGGCGGGAACCGAACGGTCGATCGGACAAGGTGGCGGACGTTACCTCTGACCGAAATAGGCCGACGATTCGAGCACGCGGTCGAAGCGCGACCAGGACTGATCGGCGGAGGTCTCGCGCTCGAGCCGGTCGAACGCGCCGAGGGTGCCACTCAAGGCGTCCATGGCGTGCACGACGGCGGCCTCGCGCGTGCTCGGCATCACCGGGCTGCCGTGCTCGAGGCGCCCGTGGTGGGCGAGGATCACGTGCAGCAGCCGCTCGCCTTCGGGCGGCACGTCACCGTGCTCCTCGATCGCGCGGCGGACGCGGTAGTAGCCCATCGGGATCTCGCCCTCGAGCTTGCCGCGGTCGGTCAGGTCGGCCGCGGGGCCCGAGGACTCGTAGGCGTCGAGCTTGCCGATGTCGTGGAGCAGGGCGCCGCAGATCGCGAGGTCGCGGTCGAGCTCCGGGAAGGTCCCGGCGGCGGCGTCGACGAGCCGCGCGACCTGGAGGGAGTGCTCGAGCAGGCCGTGCGGATAGGCGTGGTGGTTGTACTTGGCGGCGGGCGCGTGGCGGTAGGCGTCGCCGAGGGGGGTCTCGGGACCTAGCAGCCGGCGCATCAAGCGGGCGAGCCGAGGGTCGGCGAGCGACTCGAGGAGGGCGTCGAGGTCGCGCACGAGGGTCGAGACCGGGTGTGCGGGACCGCCCACGAGCGACCGCCAATCGACCTCGTCCGCGGCCGGTTCCTCGAGGGTGCTCACGATGATCTGGCGCCCGTAGCGCGGGTGCTCGGTGAGATGGCCGCCGATGCGGATCACGGTGCCGGCGGCAACCGTCGGCTCGCCGTCTGTCTCCGAGCGCCAGAGGATCGCCGGGAGGACGCAGGACTGGTCGTCGACCGTCATGCGCAGGTACGGCGCCCCGTTTCGCTTCTCGCGCCGTTCGACCTCGCGGATCAGGCACACGCGATCGAGCGCGGAATCGGCGGTCACGTCGCTGAGGAGCGGCGGGTCCGTCGGTTCGGCGAGGAGGGTTGGCATGGTGGTCCAGTCGCTCGTGGCGAAACGGACCTGACACCGAAGGCTCTTCGCTAGTCGCCGGCGCCGCGTGTCACCGGGTTCACTCGACCGAACGCTCGCGCGCGATCCGGTCCTCATCGAGATGGCCGGTGACGTGCACGCCGGCGAACGGCTCAAACCAGCTCCGGACGGCCGCCGCGGCCTCGTCGGGCGTCGTGAACTCTCCGGTCGTGGCTCCGTACAGACTCAGGGCCTCGTCGTCCTGGAACAGGTCGAAGAGCCCGTCAAGCGCCGAGACCGCCCGCCGGCGCTCGGCCTCGGTCAAGTGCTGCCATTGCGGCGAGTACACGAAGTCGCCGCTGGACTGGATGACGAGGTACGCCCCGAGCATCTCCTCTGCAACGCACGCAGCCGCGTATCCGCAGGACAAACGGGCCATCAACGCCGCCGCAGCCGCGTACAACCGGATGGCGACCGTCTCGTCTACCGCAGATTCGAAGACCGACGGGACGACGCCGCGCGCGTGGTCGACGACGTAGCCGCCCGCGGTCGCCTCGCGGAAGTTGTCGACGAGCAACACGCCGTTGTCGAGCAGGGCACGACGCGCGTACGGATCGTCCACCCACTCGACGAGGAAGTGCTCCTCCCTGCAGCCGCTCATGGTCTTCAACGAGTCGGTCGACTCAGCCTTTCAGGGAAGCGTTCAGCTTCTCGATTCTCTCCGGCGCGGACAGCTTGTCGCCGTAGAGGTACAGCTCGCTCGCGGCCGTCGGGCGGACCTCCTTGAGCCGGGGCCCGTACCGCTCGCGGAGGAGCTCGAAGACCCGAGCGAAGCGCTCATAGCCCTCGTAGTAGGCGAGCTCTCTCCAGATCTCCCTGCCCTTGTGGCGCAGGACGGTCCACTGCTCATCGTCGCGTTCCTCGAGATCCCAGTCGATTCGAAGGTTCTTGCCTCGGAGCTCTGGAAGCTGCTCGGGCGTGCGGAGCTCGAGCTCCTGCGCTCGGTCGAGCCGCTTCAGGCGGGACTCGACATTTGGCAGCTCGGCTTGCGCTTTCGGGTTCCCGGCGGCTGCGGCGGCGCGGGTCTCCGCCGCGGTCGGGTACGGGACGATCAGGAGCATGGAATCGCACTGCGGGCACGAGACGTCGAAGAGCTCCTCGAAGAGCTCTTGGCTGCCGGCGCCGCTGCCGGACCAGCCGCAATCGGGGCAGGTCAGCGGCGCGTCGGGGTCGTACTCCCAGTAGGCGACGTACCTCGCGCCGTGCGTTTGCGCCGGTTCGGAGTTGAGCATGGAGAGCAGCAACCACGCGTCGGTCTCGGTCTCGCCGTCCTTCTCGAGCTCGAGCGCCCGCTCGTACGCGGCGCGAGCCTCGGCGCGTTCGCCCACGGCCTCGGCGGCCTTGCCGTACCAGCACCAGTTCCAGGCTCCGCACGGCGAGATCTCGGTGTAGTGACGCAGGTGGCGGTACGCCTCCTGGTAGCGCCCGAGCCCGAAGAGCGTGTAGCCCAGCCCGTAGTGGGCCATCGGGTCGCCCGACTGCAGGCACGCGAGCCACATCGCGAGCGCCTCTTCGCCCTCGGCGTCCATCGCGGCACTGAAGAACTGCCGGTTGATCGAGCTCTCCGATCCGAAGAGCGCGCGGGCGGCGAGGACGATCTCGCCGGCGGTAGCGGAGCCCAGGCCGAGCACCGGGGCGTCGAAGCGAGGGGCGCCCCAGATCTCGGCAACGGCCGGATCGCCCGGGTCGAACTGCGAGAAGTCGAGGATCTTGAATCCGACTTCCGGGCCCCCCGGTTCGGAGTGCAGGAACCCGAAGCTCTCGCTCACGCCCCGCCAGTTCTCTGCCGGCTGCCCATCGTCGACCCGGCCGAACTCGAGCGCGATCAGCCAGTCGAACGCTGCGATGTGGTTGAGGTAGAGCTTCGGAACCGTCACTGGAGGTCTAGTCGCGCGAGCCAGGAGCGATCTGACGGACGGCTCAGCTATTCCGCCCGTTCTCGCGCCGGGTCACTCAGGGGCCTGCGCGAGTGCTGCGATCTCCTCCGCCAGCGCGTGCAAGGTCTCGACGCCAGCCGTCGCGGACGGTCCCATTCGGCCGGCCTGCGCCTTGAACTGCGTCGCTAGCGACCGGTAGTACCAGGCCGTCTGTCCGGCGTCCGCCGTGAAGCGGGACCACAGCGCGTCGCCAACGGCAGCGTGATCGGCGAGGATCGCCCGGGCGTTGTGAAGCTTGTCTGCGAGCGAGACGCGCAGCGCCCCGTCCGACTTGTCGCGCATGCCGTCGAGGTAGTGCTGCTTGCGTTGCTCCCACGGCGGCTTGGGCTCCTCGTCGGTGTCCGAGTTCGCCGCGACCATCTCCCCGACCGCGGGGCCGAACTCCGAGGTCATGCGCTTCTGCATCATCGGCCCGCCGCCGTCCTCCACCGCGTCGTGCAGCAGCGCGGCGATCGCCTCGTCCTCGTTGCCGCCCATCTCCAGGACCGTGGCGGTGACCGCGAGCAGGTGCGTGACGTACGGGAGCGCCGTGCCCTTGCGCAGGTGCATCCGGTGGTGATCGAGCGCGAGCTGCATTGCGCGGTCGAAGCGCTCGGTCAGCAGCGGAGTCTCGGCGAACTTCTCAGGCACGATCGTCGCTCCCCTTCCCGCGACGAGCGCGGCGCATGTTGTCGAGGTACGTCCCGATGGCATTGTCCGGGTCGAGCTCCCGCAACTTCTCGGCCGTCACCCGCGGCGGCCCCTCGCACTCGAGCATGCAGATGTGCCCGAACTCGAAAAGGCGCAGCGCGAGCGAGATCTCCATCCGATCGACGAAGGACCGGTCCCAGATCTCGCGCTCGCACGGCGTCAGCCGGGTCAGGTCGAAGTTGTCATCGGTCATGCTGGATCTCCTCCCGTCGCGCGGCCGCCGTTTCCGACTCACCCACGTCCACGCTTGCGCGCCTTCGCGGCCTGCTCCATGCGGCTGCGCTTCGCGGCGAGGCGCGAGTGGGCGCGAGACTCCGCTGCGAGGCTCTTCAGGATGATGGACTCCTCGGCGAGCTCGTCGCCCGGCGACGGAGCGCAGGCGTCGATGCTCTGGAAGGCGACGCCGTACAACCGGTACGCCTCGTCGTCGTCGCCGCGGGCGATCGCGTCGGCGGCCTGTCGCTTGGCCTCCTGCGCCTGCTGGAAGAGCAGCTCCGTGCGCACGACGGGGTTGGGAACCCGCCCCGCCGCCTGATCGCCCGGGACCACGTTGACGTGCACGGGCACGGTGACCGTCTGCTCGACGAACTCCGGCACCGCGACCGATCGGAGCTCGAGGGAGGCGATCTGCTCGAGCCCGAGGGCGCCCATGGCGGGAACCGCGAACGTGAGAAGCAGCTTGCGCTGCTCGCCGGCCCACAGGTCGCCGAGCTCGATCATGATCCCGCCCTCGATCGGCTCGGAGGGCAGGTCGTTCCAGACGGTGACGCTCTCGACCGGACCGCGCGGACGGACGATGAGGCTCGCGGCCTGCACGGTCTTCGACAGCAGCCCCTCGACCTCGCCGGCGACGGCGCTGCCGGCGGCATCCCCGTCGAGCGCGAATGCGTGGCCGCCCTGGCCGCCTCGGGCGACGCCTGCGAGCAGCGTCTCGTCGTAGTCGAGCCCGATGCCGATGGTCGAGGTGGTCACGCCGCCGGCGTGCGCGTTCGCAGCGACGCTCGAGAGCTGGTCGACATCGACCACGCCGGCGTTGGCGTGGCCGTCGGAGAGCAGGAGCACGCTGGCGCCGGCGGGGCCCGCCACTCGCCGCGCCTCCTGGACGCCGCGCAGATAGCCGGCCGAAAGGTTCGTCATCCCTCCGGGGCGGATCCCGCGGACCGCATGGCGGATCGCCGCCTTGTTCACGACGGGCCCGGCGGGGACGACGACCTGCACCTGGTCGTCGAACGCGACCACGCCCAGTCGGTCATCGGCGTCGAGGCGATCGGTGAGCGCGGCGACCGCGCGGGTGGCGGCTTCCAGCCGCTCGCCGCCCATCGAGCCGCTGCGGTCCAGAACCACCTGCACCGTGGCTGGCGATCGCGGCGCTGACCCGGGCGCGGGAGGGGCGGTCAGCTCGAGCATCACCGTGACCTGGTCCTCCTGCTCCATGGCCACGACGTCGAGATCCAGATGGGTGTCGATCTTCATGGGGCGCCTCCTGTCCGCTTGCCGTCGACGTGGAAGTCGTCGAGGAACCCCGCTTCCTGACGGTCGTTCGTTTCGTCACCCCATGGGCACCGGAAGCCGACGACCCCGGTGGCAGTTCCCGCACCGCGTGGGCTTCCACGAGATGAGATGCAGGTACGGCATGGCGACCACGCTGAGGTGGGCGCTGATGCCGCAATGGGTGCAGACGATGGGCGACCAGTCGGTCGGAACCACCGGTCGCAGCGGACGGGTTCCCGACGCGACGGTCAGCTGCCAGTCATCGAGCTCCGCCCATCGGCGCAACCGCTGCGTGGCCGGAACTCGGGCGTCGAGGGTGAGGAGGGCGAAGGCGGCCTCGCAGCGGTCGTCGTCGTGCATGACGAGGTCGCCGATCGCCCACCGGCTGTCGGCCGAGACGTGGCCCCAACGCTGCTCGGAGAACAGCCCCACCGGGAAGAGCCAGCCGGATGCAGGGCCCATGACGAAGCGCATACGGGCATAGGGGGCACCCGTGGCAGCAGGCAGCGGCGGACGGCCGCTGGCCGCTCCGCTGCGGGGGAATGGGCCGCCTAGCGCGAAGAACGCTCCGCGGTGGTTCGGCGTGCAGTTCACCGGGGCAGTGGACTTGTCCACCGTCGCATCACCTCCATCGTTCCTGGCGTTCGCACCGTTCCCCGCGGGGTGGTTGCGGCGGCGTCCACGGGCCAGGCCCCTCGACCGCTCTTGATGGGATGCCCCCACCCTAGCCGGGCGCTCCTCGTCGGGCCTGACTCGGTCGGTCAGAAGTCACGCCCGCCGCGCGACTGATCGCGGATGATCGACTTCAATTCTCTTCCGTCGCTCCCCCAGCAGTCGCTCGCGCTCGAGACGCGCTACACGAACGTCATCGACGTGCAGTTCGTATCCAAGGCGCTCGCCGGTGGAGCGAGCTGTGTTCGGGGGGCGCAGTGGCCGACCCAGGAGCTGTACCCGGGCGACGCGGCCGAGGTCATCGCCACCGCCTACTACGAGTACAACCGGTCCTTCGAGGCGTTGGCGATGATCGAAGGGGCGCTGGCGCACGTCATCCGCCAGCGCGACACCGTGACCGTTCGCTTGGCGGCGGGTGACCACGCGGCCCTTGACCGCGCGGAATCTCGTCTACGTCAGCAGCTGCCTGAGCCGGAATCCGGCTCTCCCTACCAGATCACGATGGAGTTCTCGCACTGGGACAGGTTCGGGATGGCGACAACGTCTCGCACGGTTGAAGTGCCGGCGTTCGAGCAGATCGAGCTGAATTACTCATCCTCCACCCGGGCCGAGCTGCACCGCCTTCTCGAGTCCTTCGACCCGGCGGCTGCGGGTCGACTGGTGCTGTGGCATGGACCACCCGGCGGCGGCAAGACGTGGGCGCTCCGTGCGCTCGGATCCGCGTGGCGCGACTGGTGCACGCTGCGCTACGTGAGCGACCCGGAGCGGCTCCTCAGCGAGCCCTCCTATCTCATCAACCTGCTCCACATGCGACCGAGCCGCCAGCTGGACGACGAGGCGTGGCGGCTCATCGTCATGGAGGACACCGGTGAACTGCTGTCCGCCGACGCGAAGCAGCAGATCGGGCAAGGGCTCTCGCGTCTGCTGAACGTCGTCGACGGTCTGCTCGGCGAGACCTCGCGGGCGCTCTTCCTCATCACCACGAACGAGGATCTCCACACCATTCATCCCGCC
>JADDQH010000021.1 GCA_016781485.1 Chloroflexota bacterium
CAGCGGTCGCCGGCGCCACCCCCTCTGTCGGGGACGCCGACTCGGAGGATGCGGTAGCGGTCGGCGCGGCGCTTGGCGACGGTGTCCCGGAAGTCTCGGGTGCGCCGGCACGGCTCCCGGTCGCGGAGCCGGATGAAGCACGTGCGGTCGGCGTCTCCGCTGACGGCACCGCGGTGGGGGATGCCGACGAGCCACTGGCGACCGGTGTGGGGGACGCCGACGAGCCACCGGCGACCGGTGTGGGGGAGGCCGACGAGGCACTCGCGACCGGTGTGGGGGATGCGATCGAGCCACTCGCGGCAGACGTGGGGGATGCCGTCGAGCCAGCCGCCAGGGCGCCCGTCGTCGACCCGCGAGCCGGACCGGAGGCGGTACCGCCACGTCCAGGCGTGACGGACGGCGACGTGGTGCCCTCGGGTCCATCCTCTCCCTCTGCGTCGCCACCCCGCTCCGCCGCCACCCGTGGGTCCTCGGTCGCTGGTGTGTCTCCCGCCAGGTCCGTCGGAGCCCCAGCGTTCCCACGTTCCCGGCTAGACGGATCGTCGGTCGCCGCAGGCTCGAGTTGCACCACGCTGATGACGTCCATGTCGGGCCCCTGCCGGCCGGTGATGGCGAGGCGGTCACCCGCCCGTGAGACGGCGACGCTGCTCGGCGAGACGCCGTCCCCCAGGCGGTACAGCACTGGGAGGCCGGCGTCGAGCGCGGTGCACTCGGTGGACCCTTCCGGGCACACCTCGTCCATCTCGGCACGGTAGACGGTCAGCCCGTCCGGTCCCTCTGCGACGAACGCGATCGCACCGGGCGGCACGTCGAAGGGGGTAGCGGCGGTGGTCCCGAGCTCACCTTGACGGGCGCCTACGCCTCCTGCAGCCGGAGCAGGCTGGCGGGTGGACACCTGACCCGCCACGATCGCGGCCGCGACCCCGATGCTCACCGCGGCCGCCAGGGCGCCGGTCGTTCCGACAGCGGTTCCCGCACCCGCCCGGCGCCGTCGAGGAGCGAGCATCGGGCCGGTGGGCGCAGCGACCTCTCGGTCCAGGGCCGCAGACGTCCGTGCCCAGAGGTCGCGTGGCGGCTCGAACGCCGGCAACCCTCGCAGCGCTTGCCGCTGGGCGCGGTACTGGCGCTCGACCGATCGGCACCGGATGCAACCTTCGAGGTGCGCCTTGAGCTGTCGAGTCTCGTCGGCCGTGAGCCGCTGATCGAGGCGCAGAGACAACAGCTCGCGGAAGCGCGCGTGCGGGTCCGCGGAACGCCTCAGCACCGGTCGGCCCTCCAGCACGACGCTGCCTCGCTCGCCCTCCCGCGTGCTGTTGCCTGTGCCATCGCCGCCGTCCCTGGGGTCACACTCACCCTCGGTCGTCCGCGCGCTTCGTGGCACGCGAGACTCGATCTCGCCTCGTGCCGGCGGCTGCCCGCTCGGCGGCGAGCGCCTGGCGCAACGACTCACGGCCCCGTGTGAGCAGCGCGCGCGCCGCGACGTGCGACACGCCGAGTGCCTCGGCCAGCTCCACCCCGGTCAGTTCATGGATCTCGGCGAGGATGAGCGCGTTCCGCTGGCGCTCCGGGATCGAGGCGAGCGCACGCTCGAGCTCCGCCGAGAGCCGACCGTCGAGCGCCATGTCCTCGGCCGACGAGGCCGTGCCACGGGACTCGCCCGTCCACGGGATGAAGCGGACGATCTTGCGGCGGCGGAGCTCGTCGAGCGCCGTCCGACTCGCGATCTGGTAGAGCCACGGCCGAGCTCGATCCGCATCCTGCAGCGTGTCGAACGCGCGATAGGCCTTGATGAACGTCTCCTGCGTAAGGTCCGCCGCGAGCTCGTCGTCGCCGAGCATCCGGCACAGGTATGAGTAGATCTCGCCCTGGTGGAGCGCGAACAGCTGCTCGATGCAGGCCTGCGCGGTGGCGTTGTCCTGCGTCACGATCGCGCCCCCTCGCACCGCGACATCGCGTGCGAACACTCGGTCTCCCAGCGGCGACAGGTGGGCTTGCCCCTCGAGCCCGTGACGGCCGAGCGTGGGACGGGCACCCGCTTCGAGCCCCTCAGACGGTCGGGCGGCGCCGACTGTGACGAACGGACGACCTGGAACGGTTCGGCGGCTCGCCCGGGGACCGAGGACGGCACGCTGTCACCCTCCGCCGACCCACGCCCGCGCGGTGCGCGCGACGGCCGGCGGGGTGCGACCGGACGACGACAGGAGCTCGGCGACCGCCTCCTCCGGACTGACGGGGTTCACCGGCAGGCCGGTGCCCAGCTCGAGACCTGCGATCTCGCGGAGTCGCGGGTGGATCTCCCAATGCCAGTGGTACGTCTCGTCGACCCGCTCCCGGAGCGGCGCCGTGTGGAGCACGAGGTTGTATGGCGGACCGTCGAGCGCGGCCAGCAGACGCAGGGCGTTCTGGAGCGTCTCGGCGGCACTCAGCAGTTGCTGGTCCGTCGCCCGGGCGAAATCCGCATCGTGGTGGCGCGGTACGACCCACAGCTCGAACGGCGATCGCGAAGCGAACGGCGCGAAGCAGACGCTCGCGCCATCCTCGAAGACCAGCCGTGACGCGTTCTCGACCTCGTCGCGGACGAGCCGGCAGAAGGGGCAGATCCCCTCGCGGATTAGGTATCTGGCCGCTCCGCCGAGCTCCTCCCCGATCCGGTGCGGGATCTGCGGCACGTCATAGAAGTCGATGCACAGATGGTCGGTCCGCGCGCCTGCCTGCCGGCCCCAGTTCTGGACGACCTGCAGGTAATCGGTGGCCCCCGACTGGCGGGCCGTCGAGATCGCATCGCGCGCCCGAGCCAGCATCTCGACGACGACCTCCGACGACTCGTCGGCGAGCGACGCGTGGTGACCCGGGGGTGCCACGATCGTCTGCCAGGAGCCGATGTCGCCGACCAGCCCGAGACCGCGCGATCGTTCCTCCGGGCCGTTCTCGCGCGCCTCGCGCTCCGTCCCCGCGACGCTGAACGCCTGAGGCTTCAGCGCCCTGACGCGTACGCCCTCACCGCTCGGGTTGCTGCAGTTGGCGCATTCGCCGTCTCCCTCCGCCACGGGCTCCGCCGGGCGCGCGAAGCGGGCGCGCTCGAACTCCCGGTCCACGACGACCGCGACCCACCACCCGGTGATCGCGTCCTTCCGGAGCTCGAACAGTCCGCCCGGCATCGGTCAGGTCGAAACGAGGACGCGCGGTCCGGGAACGTCCTCCGAGGCCGCCGCGAGCCGTCGTCGGAACGAGTCGGCGAAGATCACGGACGCCCTGTCTACGCTCTCTGTGGTCGCGTCTTCCGGGTTCGGCCAGCCTGCTTCGCGTCCGATCGACGTCACGACGACAGCCGGCATCCCGCAGGGGTCGATCAGCTCGAAGTCCGCGAGCCGCGTGGTGACGTTGAGAGCGATGCCGTGGTAGGTGACTCCTCGCTCGACGCGAAGCCCGAGCGCGCCCAGTTTCCTTGGTGTCGCGCCTTCCACGTCGCACCAGCATCCCGGGTGATCGTTGCGCCTGCCCCCGGTGACCCCGTACGCCGCGGCCGTGTCGCTCATCGCCGCTTCGAGCGCCCGAACGAACGGACGGAGCAGGACCGCGCGTTCGGCGAGCTTCACGATCGGGTACCCGACGAGTTGACCTGGTCCGTGGTAGGTCACCTCGCCGCCGCGTTCGACCCGGATCAGCTCGATCCCGCGGCGCGCCAGCTCCTCACGGCTGACGCGCACGTGACTCTCGTCCGCCTGGCGCCCGAGTGTGAGCACCGGCTCATGCTCGAGGAGCAGCAGCTGATCGGGGATCTCTCCGGCGGCTCGCGCCCGAACGAGCTCGTGCTGGAGCTGCCAAGCCTCGCGGTATCCGATGCGGCCCAGCCAGCGAACGTGCAACTCCATCCGGGGGACGATACCAGCCCATCATCGCTCCACCGTTTGCGAGCGGACCGCTTCTCGGACGTGCCCTTGCCTCCGGCGTTCGCCACCGTTGACGCTCCCGCTCGCGCCCGCCTAGAATCGGCGGGCCGAGCGGGAGTAACTCAGCTGGCAGAGTGTCTGCTTCCCAAGCAGAATGTCGCGGGTTCGAATCCCGTCTCCCGCTCCATTCCCCTCTTTCCCTCTCAGTGCGCCACCCTGACTGGCTGCGCACCGGATCCCCCTCCCTTTCGCGTCCTCACGATCCAGGTCGGCGTCCTGGTGGCGGTCCACCTCGTGAAGCCGAACCGTCAGGGCAAGGCGACAAGAACGCGCCACAGCACGGCATCGAGATGAGCCACGTGATGGGGCAGTGGACGTGCCAGGCCGACGCCGGCGCGCTCATGGCGTCCTGACGGCCGATCCCGTGCGCTCGACGATGCGGAAGCGCTCCCGCGCTCGACGCTCATCCTGGCACGGGAGCTAGCGGAGACGAGAGATGCCGACCGCGCTGGATGACGCTCGACTGCTCGTCGGCTCCCGTGCCGCTTGTCCCACGCTCGACTTCGTGCCTCGAGCGGCGATCTCCCTCAGCGCGTCCTCGTCACTCATCCCGTGGAAGGGCGGGTCGCGGCGCGGGTCGCACTGGCCACGGGTGAGGTGGAGTCGCGCCAGGGCGAGCAGTCGGTGTTCATCGCTACTGACGAAGACGAACCCGCACGGGCACTTCAACTCGATCCGATCCGACTCCATCCGATGCACCACCATGATCCGCTTTCCGCTGCTTCCCTCACAGCCTCCTGTTCGCCGGGCGCGGGGCGAACAGATCGACATCCGGACGTAGATCTGCGAGCCGTGACCCCCGGACGACGATCTCCCGGTACCGGAGTCGCGGCTGCGGTAATCGGAGGTAGCGCGCGATCGCCAAGAACTGCGTGAGTTGCTACCCCCGCGGCGCGTGATCATCACCGGGGCGACGACGTCGCCGAGCGTCGATACGTTGGCTCCCCAGCCGCTGCTGACCCCGGGATCGCTGGCAGACGCTTGCCGTCCTAGAGGCACGAAGACGCAAGGACCGAGGGCGGCTGACACGCTGCTGCGCGCGGAGCAACGGGGACTGTCTGGGCCCTCCGCGACGCCGCCGGACGACGTCGCCGACACGTCCGCTCCGCCGCCGCCTGGCTAGCCGAGCTGCTTCACGACCTGCGCAAAGAGGCCGCCCATCACGCGGGCGGTGGTCGGGAAGGCGTGGATCGTGTCCGCGAGGACCGCGAGCGGTACGCGGAGCTTGACCGCGAGGACCGCCTCGTGGATCGCCTCGGACGCGCCCGGTCCTGCGATGAACGCCCCCAGCAGGATCTTCTCGCGCCGGTCGACCACGATCGTCACGTGCCCGCCCGCCTCCAGCACATAGCCCTTCGCCGACGTCCCGATGTCCGCCGTCTCCTCGAACGCGTCGAAGCCCTGCTCCAGCGCCTCGTCGAGGCGGAGCCCGACCGATCCGGTCTCAGGATCCGTATACACCGCGCGAGGGATCGCGCGCTGGTCGGGCTTCACGTCCTCGCCGAGCGCGATCCGCACCGCCATCTCGCCCTGGTAGTGCGCGAGGTGGGTGTGCATCTCCGGCCCTGCCGGATCCCCCACGAGATACACGTGTTCCGCGATGCGCAGGTGTTCGTCGGGCCGCACGCGACTCTTCCCGTCGAGCTCGACGCCGGCGCTCTCGAGCCCGAGCTCTGCGAGGGGAAAGGCGCGACCGACCGCGACGAGCACCTCGTGGCCCTGGACCGCCGAACCATCCGAGAGCTCGATCACGTGACTGCCGTCGTCCCCCCCACGCGCGCGCACGCGCTTCCCGCGAACGCCGGTGAGCACTCGCACGCCGTCCTTCTCGAGGCCCTTCGCCACCGCCTCGGAGCTCCGCGGATGATCGCGTGACAGGAGTCGGTCGTTGGAGTCGACGATCGTCGTCGGGACGCCGTAGCGGGCGTAGACCTGTGCGAGCTCGACGCCTGTCGGGCCCCCACCGAGGATCACGAGGCTCAGCGGCAGGTCCCTGGTAGCCGTCCCCTCCCGGTTCGTCCACGACTCGATCTCGTCGAGCCCCTCGATGTCCGGGATCCGGGTGTGAGACCCGACCGCCACGATGACGTCACGTCCCGTCAGCGTCCGGTCGACCCCATCGCCGGTCACGTCGACCCGTCCCCGTCCCGCGAGCTTCGCCTGACCCCGGATGACTGTCGCGCCGGCCTGTTCCAGGCTTGTCACATGGCCGTGGTCGTCGGGGTAGTCGATCCCCTCCCGAACGATCATGTAGTCGCGGAACGCCGACGCCTTGGGCCACGGGTAGTCTCCGCCGGCGTGGTGCACGGCCGCTGCATGGAGGAGTGCTTTCGAGGGCATGCACGCCCAGAAGGGGCAGGCGCCTCCGACCAGATCCTTCTCTACCACCGCCACGGAGGCGCCGCGCTCCCTGGCGAGGTGAGCGGCCCCCTCGCCCGCCGCGCCCCCGCCGATGATCACAAAATCGAACCGTTGACTGTCCACGTTCTCGTCTCCCCGACCGTTGCAGCGCTGCTCGGTCGGACCAGCGCGCACGATCATTTATACGAGGGTCGCGGACATGCGGACGTGGGGCGCCGGCCGGAGCCGCGTCGGTCGCTGGCGCGACCAGCCGCGCCGTATCCCGCCGGGCGTTGACTCCCGGCACCGCGTCTTACGTCTCCGAGCCGATCAGGGCGAGACGCGGGGAGGCAACGGGGCGGAGAACATCTTGACCCGCCCAAGCGCCGGGATGTACTTTCCCCGACCCGACCCCCCGCCCTGGGGTGGTACGACCGTACCGGGAGTCGCGCCGCGCCCCGTCACCCTTCGTCGCCCCACTGCGACGGACCCATGTCGCTCGTGCTCGCGTCCGGCCGGCAGCCGTCACGATCCTGAGAGGAGATCCATGAAGCGAAGCTTCTTCGCCGGAGCCGTCTCGATCATGCTCGTAGCCGGGCTGTTGCCCGCGACCGTCGCGGCGCGATCCCCCGACGGGATCGACGGCGCGAAGTTCGATCGCAGCCGCCTCGGAGGGGCGGAGTCGGCGAACCGCGAGATCGTCGTGGTGCTCGAGCTGGCCGGGAGACCGGTGGCGCTCCACGAGGGCGAGGCTATCGCGCGGGGCGCCAGGTTGACGCGCGCGCAGAGGGACGCGATCCGTGCACCACTGCTCGACCAGCAGCGCGCCGTCCAGGCCGCCGCGCGTGCGCTCGGCGGGCGGGTCGAAGGGGCGTACCAGGACGTCTTCAACGGCGTCCGGGTCCGCGTTACGTCAGGCAAGCTGCAGGCGGTTGCGCGGATCCAGGGCGTCGTCAAGGCGCACGAGGTCCAGAAGCACTACATGGACAACACGAACACCCTTCGGCACCTCGGCGTGCCGGCGACCTGGCAGTCGACCTCGACCGGGATCACCGGCAAAGGCGTCAAGGTGGCGATCATCGACACCGGCGTCGACTACCACCACGTCAACTTCGGCGGGACCGGCGCCGCCGCGTACGACGGCGACCCCGGGACGAACCCACGTGACGGCAGCTCGGACAACGACGAGTTCCCGACCGCGAAGGTCATCGGCGGCTACGACTTCGCCGGCGACGCGTACAACGCCTCCTGTCCGGCAACGGACCCGACGTGCACGCGGGTCCCGCAGCCCGACCCGGATCCGCTCGACTGCCACGGCCACGGCTCGCACGTCGCTGGGACGTCCGCGGGCTTTGGCGTCACCTCCGCCGGCGCGAGGTACGCAGGGCCGTACGACTCGACGACGCTGAGCACCCGGTTCACCATCGGGCCGGGGGTAGCGCCGGACGCCAAGATCCTCGCCTACAAGGTCTTCGGGTGCGACGGTTCGACCGACGTGCTCGTTGACGCGATCGAGCGTGCCTATGAGGACGGAGCCCACGTCATCAACATGTCGGTCGGCTCGCCGCTCGGACGGCCCGACACGGTCGAGGCGCAGGCCTCGAACAACGCGTCCGTCGCCGGCGTCACGGTCGTCGCTTCGGCAGGTAACAGCGGGCCCAGCGCGTACATCACGGGCTCGCCGGCGTCGGCGGCCCGGAGCATCGCCGTCGCAGCGCTCGATGCCAACCCGTCGATCCAGGTGAGCCGGATCGACCTGCCGGCGCCGGCCGCGGACATCAACGCCCAGAACTCGAACGCCGCGACGATCCCGAGCGGAGGGATCACGGGCGGCGTCTTCGTACTGAAAGACGACGACCACCCGAGCGGCATCGCGCTCGGGTGCACGCCGACGGAGTACAACCCGCTGGAGGTCTCGGGGAAGATCGTCGTGACGCGCCGCGGCACGTGTGCGCGGATCGCGCGAGCCCAGTTCGGTCAGGCTGCCGGCGCGAAGGCCGTGCTCATGGTGAACGACACGCCGGGCTACCCGCCGATCGAGGGCCCGATCCCCGGCGTCACGATCCCGTTCATGGGCGTCAAGGGACCCGCCTCGAAGACGAACCCGGATGTCGTGGCGCTCCTGGCCTCCCACGGGAAGCAGGCCACGATCCTGCCGTCGCAGCCGGTCGCGAACCCCGGGTATCGGAAGACGGCGGGCTTCAGCTCAGGCGGACCAGGCCGGGTCCGCGATTACCTGAAGCCGGATGTGATCGCGCCTGGCGTCGGTGTCATCTCCACGGCGGTCGGGACGGGGAATGAAGGGGTTCGGTTCTCGGGGACCTCGATGTCATCCCCGGCGGTCGCCGGCGTGGCGGCGCTCGTGAAGCAGGCTCACCCGACCTGGGGATCCGTCAAGATCAAGTCGGCGATCGTCGGCACGGCGACGACGAGCACGACCAAGATCGTGGGCTACGACATGCGGCTCGCCGGAGCGGGCGTCGTCGATCCGCTGCGGGCGGTGAAGACGGTCGCCTTCGCGACGACGCCGGGGGCGATCTCGACGGTGACGTTCGGGTACGACCAGCTCAAGGGCTCCCATCGAGAGTCGCGCGAGATCTACCTCCACAACACGAGCGGCTCGTCCATCACGTACAACCTGAGCTCGAGCTTCAACGGGCCTTCCCGGGGCGCCACGGTGGCGATCTCCCCGAGCACGGTCACGGTCGGTCCCCGCAGTTACCAGCGCGTCATCGTGACGCTCTCGCTATCCACGACCGCCGTGCGTGCACTGCCGCCAGCCAGGGCATCGAACAGCGTTTCTGATGCCAGCGGCATCCGCACGACCCTCGCTCACATCATCCGTGGCTTCGTCACGGCCACGCCGACGGTGTCGGCCACCGGCCGGTACCAGATCCGAGTGCCGTTCATCTCCGTCCCGCGCGGCTTGTCCGACGTCGAGGCGGGCACGAAGAGTGCCTACACGGGCACAGGTGAGACCGTGACGAGCACCGTGAAGCTCACCAACTACGGGGTGCGCACCGGGAACGCGGACATGTACGCGTGGGGGCTCACCGACGGCAACGAGGGGTACGAGTCCAGTGACCTCCGGGCCGTCGGCGTGAAGAGCATCGGGAAGAGCTACTGCGACTCGAGAGTAAAGCTGCCCGCAGACCTGCCCGACGACACCTTCCCGGAGAACGATCGCTGCCTCGTGTTCGCGATCAATACCTGGGGCCGCTGGTCCAACCCGTCGGTCAACGAATTCGACATCGTGGTCGACACGCAGGACTGCCTCGGCGGCGAGGTTCCAGGCGTCTGCGCGAACGAGGACCCGGACTTGCGCATCGTCGGTTTCGATTACGGAGCGCTGACCGCGGGCAGCTTCAACGGTGCATACGGCGTTTTCGTGTTCAGTCCCGACTACTCCTCGATGGAAGAGTTCGTCTACCTCGCGAACGCACCGGCGAACAGCTCGACGATGTCCCTCATGGTCCACGCGAGCGTCCTCGGCATCCAAGCGGGTAGCGGCAGGGACCTCAACTACTACGCCGAGTCGTTCGAGATCTTCGAAGGCTCGCCGGGCGAGGGCTATGACCTCGCGACGACGGGTCTCCTTGCCGGCCCGAAGAGGGCGCGGTTCGACGCGTTCGATCCCGCGCTCTCTCAGGACCACGGCTACCTGACGCTTGACCCCGGCGCCTCGGCGACCGTCAAGCTCACGCTGGACCGCGGCGACTACGAGCCGGGTTCCATGAAGGGCTGGATGGCGGTGACCCTGGACGACCGGAACGGGCCTTACCAGGCCCGCGTGATCCCCGTCGGGACGGTGCCCGAGCAGTGACCGGGAACGTCTGAGGGCGGAGGCGCGGTAGGAGCGCCATCAAGGCTGGAGCACACGAGGCCCCGACTTCGGTCGGGGCCTCTGATCCTTGTGCTGCCCGTTGTGCGCCCGATGGTCGGAGATCCCTTTTCGGGCAACAGCGCGGGGAGCCTGTGCCGAGTCGCCCTTCGTCAGCCGCTCAGATGCCGAAGGGCGACCGCGGCGTAGAGCGCCGCCCCGGTCGGCATCACGGACTCGTCGAAGACGACGCGGTTGGAGTGGTTCTGCGGGGCGGTCGCGGGATCCGCGTCCGGGGGTCGGGCGCCCAGGAAGGTCATCGCGCCCGGCACCTGCTGGAGCACATACGAGAAGTCCTCGGCGCCCATGATCGGCGCCGTGAGCTCGCAGACCTGCTCCGTCGAGACGAGGTCGGCCGCGACCGCGCGCACCATCTCCGTGAACCCGTCGTCGTTGACGGTGACCGGATAGCCCGGTTCGATCTCCAGCTCCGCCGAGGTGTCGTGAGCAGCGGCGATCCCCTCGACGAGGCGGCGAATGTGCCTGCGCACCTGGCTCCGGGTAGCCTCTGACACCGTTCGGATCGTCCCGGTGAGGAAGGCGGATTCCGGGATGATGTTGTTGGTCGTGCCGGCGACGACGTTCGCGACGGTGATGACTGCCGGGTCGAAGACGTCGACACGTCTGGTGACCATCGTCTGCAGGGCGAGGATCAGCTCGGCGGCGACGGTTATGGGGTCGACGGCGAGGTGCGGCGCCGACGCGTGTCCTCCGCGACCGCGCACCGTGACCCGCAGCACGTCCGACGAGGCGAGGAGAGGGCCGGGCCGGACATTGACGGTCCCGGACGCGTACCGCGTGCCGATGTGGATCGCGAACGCGCCGGTCGGGCGTTCGTCTGCCGGAAGGTCGAGCAGGCCCTCCTCGAGCATGACGCGTGCGCCGTGGTACCCCTCCTCGCCGGGCTGGAACATCAGCAGGACGCGACCGGCGAGCTGGTGACGGCGTTCGAGCAGCAGACGGGCCGCGCCCAGCAGCATCGCCACATGGGTGTCGTGCCCGCACGCGTGCATCGCGCCGTCGACCTCTGACGCGAACGGGAGCCCCGTGTCCTCGTGCAGCGGCAGCGCGTCCATGTCGGCGCGCAGGAGGATCGTCGGGCCGGGACGCGCGCCCTCGATGACCGAGGTCACCGAGGTGAGCGAGCGCCCGCGGACGCATTCGAGCCCCAGCCGCTCGAGCTCCTCGACGACGACCGACTGGGTCCGCGGGAGTTGCAGTCCGATCTCCGGCCGCCGGTGCAGACGGCGGCGCAACGCGACGACGTCCGGGAGGATCGCGTGCGCGGAGTCGATCAGCGGAGTGCCGGAGCGCGCGTCCGTGGTCACGGCTGGAGTATCCGACAGCCGCCAGCGGTCCGTCAGACCGGTGTGCCGGCGCGTTCCCTCCGACGCGCCCACCCGCCGCGGCCGTCGTCGCCGCGTGCCAGACGGCATGGCCATGCGCCGTAGCGCTGGCCGACTCTAACGACCGCCGGCGTGAAGTACGCCTGCTCCGCTTCGCCTGAATCCGGGCGGCGGCGACCGTCGATGGTCGTTGGAGTCGCCCGGTGCATCGAACGACCGGCGAGAGGGACTCCGCAGGCTTCCAACGCGGCCTCCGCTCGATCCCGGACAGCGATGGACGCTGCTGGTCGTCGCCCCTTGGTCGTTAGAGTCGCTGAGCGACTAAGCCGCCGGTACGGCCGGTCCCGTGGCCAGGGCCGATACGGGCTCGGCCCGCGTGGTCCATCGGGTGCGACCCTTTGGAGCGCGGATGCGACGGCGACTCCGTGACCGACCTGTTACATCGAATCGACCAGAGGGATGTACGATCGTCTCGCGCTGAGGGGACCGCACTGAGGACCGAAAGCTGACGACGACGGGGATGCACAGATCCGGCCGGACACGCGCAGCTATGGTCGCGGCCGGCGCCCTCACGCTCATCCTCGCGGGGCCGGTCTCGGCCTTCGACGGGTGGGCCGGACCCACGCGGCTGTCGGGGTCGGCGGGCAGCCTCTACTCGATGGCGATCGACACCGCCGGCCGCCACCACATCGCCTACGAGGATCAGCACGGGATCCACTACCTGTCGAACCGAAGCGGGACATGGGTCGACCGCCACCTGACGACGCACCCGGGCGATGTCAGGCCCTCGCTGGCCCTCGACGGAGCGGGCCACGTCTATATCGCGTTCGACCGGAATGCGGAGATCACCGGCGGCGGCAAGAGCTCGGGGATCTACTACCTGACTGATCGCTCGGGGGAGTGGAGGCTCGTCCGCAGAACGACCGGCGCCGGCGACGTCGCGCCGTCGCTTGCCATCCGAGACGGCAAGCTGCATCTCGTCTTCGCGCGCGATAGCTCCGGGATCATCTACCAGACGAACGCATCCGGCTCCTGGACGAGTCGACGGATCTCGTACGAGCCGCGCCTCGCCCACTCATTCATCGATCCACGGCTCACCGTTCGCCTCGACGCCGCGGGGACGGTCCACGTCGTGTATTCGGGTGGGGACACGTCACCGCCGGGGATCCGATATGTCCGCGGCAGCGGGAGCACATGGACACGCACGATGCTCACCGACGGGACGCTCGGCTCATACCCGGACGGGGTGGACTACCGGGCGCGGATGGCGCTCGATGGCGACGGCAAGATCCACGTGGTCTGGATCCACGACGTCGGGTCGGGCTTATCCCGGATGGGCGTCTTCTATGGGACGAACCGTTCGGGCACGTTCCGATACACGTTCCTCGGAGGCGACGGCTTCCCGAACCTGACGGTGACGAAGTCCGGCCGCCCGCACGTCGTCTTCTCCGACGACGCAGGCATCGTCTACGGGACCAGGGTCTACGTCGACGGGAAGTGGCAGTGGCGGTTCACGCCGCTCTACACGATCCCGGACCCCGATTGGGGACACAGCGCGGCGATCCGGCTCGACGCATACGGCAAGCCGCGGATCGTCTACTCCAGCCCCGGGTCGGGCGTGAAGGGCGAGTGCACCGGGACCTGCTACTTCCGGAAGCTCTGAGCGCCCGCGCGACAGCGCGTCCGCGCCTGACCTCGGGTCGCATCTCCGCCGTCCACGCCCCGATCTCGGCTCTCGACGTCCGGATCTCCGCTCTCGAGTCGGATCGCGGCTCTCTACGTCCGGATCTCCGCTCTCGACCTCCGGCGCCGCTCTTGACTCCGCTGCCCGGCGCCCGTTGACGTCTGCGGCCGGAATTCCGATAATACGGATAGGAATTAGAGAGGCCGCAGAGCCTGCAGGAGACCGATGACCCTCACCCAGCGCGAGCTCGTATCGAACGACCGCTCGAAGTTCGACTTCAAGGACCAGATCGTCTACCTCACCCAGACGAAGCGTGGGCTCACCCGCGACACCGTCGAGGAGATCAGCCGCATCAAGGGCGAGCCCGAGTGGATGCGGCAGTTCCGGCTGCGCGCGTACGAGCACTGGCTCAAGCGCCCCATGCCGACCTGGACCGAAGGTCTCGACCGGATCGACTACGACAAGATCGTCTACTACCGGAAGCCGTCCGACCGCGAGGAGAAGTCCTGGGACGACGTTCCCGAGCAGATCAAGCAGACGTTCGAGCGCCTCGGCATCCCCGAGGCGGAGCGTCAGTTCCTCGCCGGCGTCGGCGCGCAGTATGACTCGGAGGTCGTCTACCACTCCGTCAAGGAGGAGCTGACCAAGCTCGGCGTCGTGTTCATGGGCACCGACCAGGCCCTCCACGAGTACCCCGAGATCTTCCAGAAGCACTTCGGCACCGTCATCCCGCCGGAGGACAACAAGTTCTCGGCGCTCAACAGCGCGGTCTGGTCCGGTGGGTCGTTCGTCTACGTCCCGAAGGGCGTCGAGGTGCCGCTCCCGCTCCAGGCGTACTTCCGGATCAACGGCGAGAACACGGGGCAGTTCGAGCGGACGCTGATCGTCGTCGACGAGGGCGCCAAGGTCCACTACATCGAGGGCTGCACGGCGCCCATCTACGCGACCGACTCGCTCCACGCCGCGGTCGTCGAGGTCGTCGCCCTGCCCGGCTCCAAGGTCCGCTACACGACGATCCAGAACTGGTCGAACGATGTCTACAACCTCGTCACCAAGCGCGCCCACGCCTACGAGAACGCGACGGTCGAGTGGATCGACGCGAACACGGGCTCGCGCAAGACGGTCAAGTACCCGTCGATCTACCTCCGGGGCCGCGGCGCCACCGCCGACATCATCTCGGTCGCGGTCGCGGGTGCCGGTCAGCATCAGGACACCGGCGCCAAGGCCGTCCACCTTGCGCCCGACACCCGCAGCCGGATCGTCTCCAAGTCGGTCTCGAAGGACGGCGGACGGGCGACCTATCGCGGCCAGCTGAAGGTCGCCCCCGGCGCGACGGGCGTCGTGGCGAGCGTCCGCTGCGACGCGCTGATGCTCGACGACGTAAGCCGCAGCGACACGTACCCGTACATCGACATCCAGGAAGACGACACGACCATGAGCCACGAGGCCACGGTCGGCAGGGTCAGCCAGGACCAGATCTTCTACCTGATGAGCCGCGGTCTGACGGAGAACGAGGCGACGAACCTGATCGTGCAGGGCTTCCTCGAGGTGTTCACGAAGGAGCTGCCGATGGAGTACGCGATCGAGTTCAACCGCCTCGTGAAGATGGAGATGGAAGGCGCGCTGGGTTGATCAGGGCGCCCCTCGACATCCCGTTCGCCGCCGAGGCGAACCTCCGCCAGATCTCCAGCGAACTCGCCGAGCCGGGCTGGCTCCTGGAGGACCGCCTCGAGGCGCTCCGGCTGTACGGCGAGCTTCCGCCCGAGGCGAACCAGTTGTTCACGACGTATCTCGACCTGCGCCCGGTGAGGTTCGCTGATGTCCAGCCGTATACGGTCACAGGTGACGCGGCGGAGGTCTCAGCGGACCTGCCAGCCGGCGCGTCCGCGTTCCTCCATGTCCGCGAGGACCGGGTCGTCGGGCGGGCGTTGAGCGAACAGGCGCGCGAGTCCGGCGTCGTCGTCGACACGTTCGCGAACCTCCTCCGTGACGGCGGCGACCGGCAGACGGCCGACCTGCTCGCGCTCGCGATGCTCAAGCACGGCCCGACGCTCCCCGAGAACGACAAGTTCGCGCAGCTGACGCGGTCGATGGCCTCGGTCGGCGTCTTCGTCCACGTCCCAGCGGCCGTGACGCTCCCGGGACCCATCGTCGTCCGATGGAGCGTCGGTCAGCCCGGTCGGGCGCTGATCAGCCGCACGCTCGTGTCGCTCGAGAAGCGTGCGCACGCGAGCATCCTCGAGGAGCAGGTCGAGTCGACCCCAGCTGACGGGCTCCAGAGCCTCTGGACGGGGACGATGGAGGTCCGACTCTCGGAGGGGGCGACCCTCGACGTGGCCGCCCAGGAGGACTTCGGCCCGAAGACGGTCTCGTTCGTGAACCGCCAGGCGACGCTGGAGCGCGATTCGACGCTCCGGTGGGCGCTGGCGACCGTCGGCGGAGCCTTCGTGAAGAGCCGGATCGACAACATCCTCGCGGGGCGGGGGTCGTCGGTGAACCAGGTCGAGATCGGGTTCGGCGGCGGGAACCAGGTGTTCGACCTGACGAGCTACACGCGCCATGTCGCGGAGGACACGACGGGCGATCTGCTCAGCAAGGGCGTCTTCCTTGACAGAGCGCGAGGCTACTTGAAGGGCCTGATCGAGATCGAGAAGACGGCCCGGGGAACGGACAGCTTCCTCGGCGAGTTCGCGATGTTGCTGGCGAAGAGGGCGCGCTCGGTCGCCATCCCGTCACTCGAGATCGACCAGCCGGATGTGCGGCGTGCGAGCCACTCGAGCTCCGTCGGCCCGATCGACGAGTCGCAGATCTTCTACCTGATGAGCCGCGGGCTCCCACGCGACCTCGCGCGCAAGTTCATCGTGCTGGGCTTCCTGGAGCCGGTCGTGGCCCGGATCCCCCTGACCGACGCTCAGGACCGGCTGCGCGAGCTTCTCGACCGTAAGTGGCCGTCTGCGGAGAGCGCTCAGGCCGCGTAGGTCCGCGGGCCCTCGTCACGGCGCTCCGCCGTTACTCCGCCTATTCCCGCACCGCACGAATGGACGACGCAGGTGGTTCGACGCCGCCTGCTCGCCGCGCGCGTTCATGGTCCTATTCCGACAGCGCACATCCGAACGAACGACGCCTCCTGTCAGCCGTGCGCCTCGACGGAGCGTCGCCGTGGCCGGGCTCGTTCGTCGCGGGTCAGCTTCGGAGACCATAGGTCGCGAGGCGTTGCGCACGGAGCGTCGCGAGTCTTTCGCGGGCGGCAGGCGTGATTCGCTCCGGGGTCCAGAGCTCGTCGGCGCTCGACTCCACGTGCACCTCGTCGACGTCCGCGAGCGCGAGGACTTCCTCGCGGATCCGCTGCCCGATCTCGAAGAAGAAGCTGCACATGGGGTCCGTGAGCAGAAGCCGCACGGTCACGTCACCGCCCTCGATGCGCACGGCTTGGACGAGTCCCATCTCGACGATCGTCAGCTCCGTTCGGTTGAAGATGCCGCACGTGTCCTTGACGCGCTCGAGCACGCGCCGGACCTCGGTCTCGTCGGTCATCGTTCGGTTCCCGCTGCCGTGGCCACCCCGCCGCCGACGCTCGTCCACGGCGCGAGGCGTGCATGCGTGCCGGCGCCGGTCCAGCGGTCGCCCGCGACCCCGCGTCTGAGATCCGCGGGGTCGACCCCGTGCATCCGGCACCAGTTCTCGCCGAAGATCTTCCGCCTGCCCTCGTCCGTCAGCGGTGGGAAGCCATAGCCCGCCTGCATGTCCTCCGGCATCTGGAAGTCACGGAAGGCGTCGACCGCCGGCTGAGGATGCACGAGATGGGCGCCCGACGCCCAGAAGAGCCGATCCTCGCCTCCCCAGGCGAGAAGAGTCCCGAGGACCTCCGCGAAGCGGCGCGGCGCGCGGAACGCGAGGCTGATCGTCCACTCGAGGTTGATGTAGACATTCGGAAACCGGGCGAGGAGAAAGGCCGTCTCGTCCATGAACGCAAAGCCGGGGTGGAGCACCTCGAAGTTGATCTGGGGGTAGCGGGCCGCGACCTCGACGTCGTCCAGGCCGTAGGCCTCGAGCGCCGTGGGCCCGACCGGAAAGTACTTGTGGACGGCGATGCAAGGGACGCCCAGCTCGATAGCGCGCTCGATGACCGGGATGCCGAACTCCGGATCGTCGAGCCGGACGCGGACCGTCTGGCCGTCGGAGTACCGCGCGGGATAGAGCTTGATGCCGGACACGCGATGTTCGCGGACGTACCGCTCCATCTTCGCGAGCGCGAGTTCGCCCTCCAGCGGGTTGATCGCGGCGTGGACGGCGATCCGTCCCGGATCCCGCGCCTGCATCGCGACGCCCTTCTCGAGCGCAGACAGGCCATCCTTGAAGAAGTCGTCGAGTGGCAGCGAGTGGTAGACCGCGAAGTCCACATCGCTTTCGGCGAACAGGACGTTCGCGAGTTCCTCGCCGCTCCAGTCGCGGAGGAACCGTTCCGGGGGGAGCAGGTACTCGTTGTGTGGCGAGAGGAGCGCGTGGAGCCCGTATGCGCCCTGCATCAGCTCCTTCGCCATCGGCTCGTACGCCGCGTTCGATTCCTCCAGGTTCGCTGCGTGGACGACTGCGTCCACGATCAGGGTGTCGCCGATCATCGCCGCTTACCTCCGCTTCAGTTTCGCGTTTGGAGATCGCGATGCCACGCTTCGTCTTCCCGCCACGGTCGGCTGTGACGAGCCGGGGAGCGAGCGGCTCCGATCACCCTGGCGGAAGGCGGGAAAAGAGAGGTAACCGGCGTGCTATCGGACGGCACGGACGAGCGACCCGAGTCCGGTCAGAGCTCCCAGGTGATCGACAGCGTCGGGTCGGGCGTGTACGAGCAGAACGTCCCGGTGTGCACCGAGACGGCGAGGTGCCGACCGAGCGGCCGGCTGTGCGTCTCGATCCGATGCATCGCCGCCCGGATCGCCTTGCCCACGCTCAGGCGGGCGCGCTCGGCCGCCGAGGCGACGACGCGCGAACGACCGCCCAGTCCGAGTGACGCGGCGAGCTCCTGCACGAGGAGGTCACGTTCGACGCGAAGCCGGGAGATGCGTTCCGGATCGTTCCATCCCTCGGCTTCTGCGATCTCGCCCTCGAGCTCCGTAAGCCGCTCCCGGTATGCGTCCCGGGCCTGTGCGTCGAGGACTTCGCCTGCGTCCCCGAAGCCGGGCGGCCCGATGTCAGCAGCCGCCGGTCGACCGTCGCCCGCAACGACCGCCTGCGGATCGCGCTCGGCCGCGACGAGGTCGAGGACGTGGATCTCGCGGCCGGGGACGGCGAGCAGGCGGGCGAGATACCGCAACCCCTTCGCGTCGTGCAGCCGGAAGCTGTCGCCGCCGAAGCCGATCGTCCAGTACTCGCCGTCCCTCCGGAACACGCCGGTGTGCGACGTCGCCTCGCCGCGCCCAACGCCCGCGAGCTCTTCCGTCGCCATCTTCCCCTTGGAGGCGTCTGCTGAGACCGGTGCAGGATCCAGGCGCGAGAGTCGGGCCTCGAGGGCCGTCATGCCCAGCTCCCGGGCGGTCGCCCATGCCGCGCGGAGCAGCGCGGCAGCTCGCCCCCGATCGCCCCCTGCATCGCGGTCCAGAAGCATCCGGGCGAAGTCCGCCTGCGTGTGCGCGGTCCACGGGCGCGCGCCCATCCGCTCGGTGAGGCGGATCCCATCCTCGAAATGCCGCTCGGCGTCGTCCAGGCGCCCCAGCGTGGTCGCGAGCAACCCGAGGTACCGGTCGACGGCACCGACGCTTCCCGCACCGTGCCCGATCGCGTGGCGGCCTGCGAACCCTGCCAGCTGCCGGTAGAGCGTCTCGGCTGCCGCGCTGTCCTCGAGGCGCGACGCCGCCTCACTCGCGAGGCTGATCCCCAGTAGCCACTGGCTGTCGCGATAGAGGACCCGGAACTCGTCGCGGGCCAGCTCCGCGAACTCCGCGCGTGCCTCGTCGATTCGGCCGAGCTCGAAGAGCAGACAGACGAGCGCGGCGCGGTGGAACGGGTACCACGGGAACTGGTCGACGAGCGCGCGCAGGGTCCCCTCTTCCTCTGCCAGACGACCCTGCTCCCGGCGCAACAGGAACCGGTGGATGCCGGCCTCGGATACGTCATCGTGGATGGGATTGATCGGATGCCCGGGCTGGACCTCTCCCTCGATCGACTCCTCGGCGTGGTCGTAAGCCCCTTCGAGGAGTGCCAGGACGGACCGGTACGTCCGGAGCGCGTGCACGTCGACCGGCTGGCGGAGCTCGGTCGCCATCCGCTCCACGATCTCGAGGTGCACCTTCGCCTCGGGGATCATGCCGAGGTCGATGTACGCCGCGTGGAGCGTCTGATGGCCGTCAGCCGTCCGCTCGGGGTCGCCAGCTGCCGTCGCGACCGCGAGGAGCTCGGTCGCCGTGCCGAGCCTCTCCTCCGGGTTCTCGGGCCAGTAGGTCGCCCAGTAACGACCCACGAGCGCGTAACTCAACGTCGCGGGGTCGCCGAGCCCCCGCGCGAGATCGACACCTTCCCCGCTCAGCTCGGCGCTGTGCTCTCGGTGTTCGGGCGAGCTCCGCCAGGCGCACGCGAGTCGGGCGAGCAGCCGGACCCGCAGCGGACGGTCGGCATCGCGGAGCATCTCGAGCGCGTCCTGCAGCAGCGGGATGAGGTGCGGGTCGCGGCCGACTCGCGTCCAGATGAACCGCCCGCCGTACCCCAGTGCTGCGCGCGCCACCCGGCGTGCATCCCCCGTCCGTCGCGCGACCTCCGCCGCTGCGAGGAACGTCCGTCGCGCGGCCACGAGGTCGCCGGCGCGCGATTCGGAATCGCCGATCGTGATCAGGAGCTCGGCACGAGCGGCATCGTCCCGGGGCGCGTCGGCGTCGAGCGCATGCAACGCCATCCGATACAGCCGGACGGCGTCCTCGTATGCGAGCGCCTTCGCCGCCTCGTCTCCGGCACGCCGCGCGTACTCGACGATCCTCTCGGTATCGCCCGCCTGGCCGCCCTCGTAGAAGTGATGGGCCAGCTCCGCATAGTGAGGTTCGGCCGCGCGCGAGTAGAGCTCCTCCAGGACCTCACCGATGCGCCGGTGGAGTCGCATCCGGCGAGCCGGGCTGAGCTCGTCGTACAGCGTCTCCCGGACGAGCTCGTGCGAGAACCGCAGCCTTCCGAAGCCACCGCTGACGGGCGCGAGCAATCCCACCCGGATCGGTTCGTCCAGCAGGTCTATCACCTCGTCGGCCTCGTAGCCGCCGACGCGACGCAGCGCCTCGACGCTGAATTCGGGGCCCATCGCCGCCGCGTGCCGGAGCGCGTCCGCACTCGCTTCCGCAAGCTGGCCGACTCGCCGCTTGATCACGGCCCGGATCCCGGCCGGGACGACGAGGTGCAGGGACCCCAGCTCGGCCACCTGGTTCAGCCGGCCCTCGGCGTCCAGCAGACGCACCGCCTCGCCGAGGAAGAGGGGATTACCGCCCGTCTCACGCCACATCAGCGAGGCGACCTGCGTCGGCGGGCGGATCCCGGCCGTGCCCGCGATGAACTCCGCGACCGCCTGCTGTGGAAGGCCATGCAGCGTGAGCCGGCGCGTCGCCGGTTCACGGGTCAGCTCCGCGAGCGCCGAGGTCAGCGGGTGGTCGGACGTGAGTTCGACGTCGCGGTACGTGGCGACGATGAGGATCCGGCTATCGCCCACCTGGCTGGCGAGGAAGCGAAGCAGCAGGATCGATGCCGTGTCGGCCGCGTGGAGGTCGTCGAGGACGATCACGAGAGGGACCTCGCGCGCTGCCTCGATGAGGAACGCGCTCACGGAGTCGAAGAGGCGAAAACGCGCCGATTCCGGGTCCGTCGCAGGCGGGGCGGACAGATCCGGCACGATCGTCGAGACCTCCGGAAGCATCTGCGCGACATCGCCCACCCCCGCGCCGAGCTGACGGCGGAGCGCGGGGGTGTCGGTGTTGCGGATGTATGACCGGATCGCCTGCACCCACGGCCAATACGCCGGGGCGCCGGCGTCGTCCCAGCCCCGGCCCCACATCGTCCGGAACCCCCGGCGACGCGCGTGGTCGGCGACGGCGTCCGCAAGTCGGCTCTTGCCGATGCCCGGCTCCCCGGCCAATAGGATCACGCGCCCTCTCGAGGACGCGGCGTCGTCCAGTCCGCGGAGCAACTCCTCGAGCTCGCGGTCGCGTCCCACGAAGAGGCTGCCTGATCGGTCCTTGGACGCCCTCACGGCGACTCCGCGTTCTTCTCGAACCATGCGCCTTGTATCAGCCCGCGCCAGGCGAGGGGATCGGAGCGGAGGTCATCGGCACGGTGCCGCCGGGTAAGTCTCGCGCTTCGACGTCACCGGGCGCTCGGGACTCGCTCTGGCGCCGAACGCCTCGGGAACAGGAGCCACGCGAAGCGGACGGCCATCAGGGCGTGGAACCCCGCGACCCCCCACGCGAACGCGTTCGTGATGCCCGTCACGCCCCCGTACGCAGTCGATCGGCACGAACGAGACCAGATTCCCGCCGAGGATCGCCCGTCGCGCCTCGCCGTCCTGGACGTTGCGCCCGAGCCCGTCGACGACGCCGAGCCCGAGCACCGCGGCACCGACCTGTCGGAATGCCAGCTGTGCGAGAGCGTCCAGACGCGCGCCGAAGACGCCGAGTAGCACGTCCGGAACGACCAGGAGGGCAAGGCCGAAGACGATGCCGTCGACAGCCGCGATCGTCAGAAGGACGCTGTACGCCATCCCGAACCCCTCGCTCTGCTGGTCGCTGCCGTCCGCGACCAGCGAAGCTAGTGAGCGCTGCGGAGGCGGCTCGTGTCAAGCGATGTGCGAGTCGGACGAGGGATGAACGCCCCGAACGCGATGAGCGATAGTTCGGCGATGACGAACGTTCGAATGGTCGATGTCGGCGCCGTCGCCGACATCCGCGAGGGCGAGCTGCTGATGGTCCAGGTCGACGGGACGAACGTCCTCCTCGTTCGGCAGCACGGTGAGATGCACGCGATGCAGGGGATCTGTTCGCACGAGTACTTCGAGCTGGACAAGGGCTTCCTGACCGGCGACTCGATCACCTGCGCGCTCCACCTGTCCCGGTTCCAGCTCGAGACCGGCGAGGCGCTCGACCCGCCGGCGGAGCTGCCGCTCGCGAAGTACCCGGTCGTCGTGCGCGACGGGCGGATCCTTCTCGAGCTTCCCGAGGGCGAGGTTCCCGTCAACGAGTAGCGGCCCGATAAGCCGTCGCGAGAGCCCAGACGCGCCATGTCGCGGAGGACACGACGGGCGATCTGCTCAGCAAGGGCGTCTTCCTTGACAGAGCGCGAGGCTACTTGAAGGGCCTGATCGAGATCGAGAAGACGGCCCGGGGAACGGACAGCTTCCTCGGCGAGTTCGCGATGTTGCTGGCGAAGAGGGCGCGCTCGGTCGCCATCCCGTCACTCGAGATCGACCAGCCGGATGTGCGGCGTGCGAGCCACTCGTCGTCGGTCGGCCCGATCGACGAGTCGCAGATCTTCTACCTCATGAGCCGCGGGCTCCCACGCGACCTCGCGCGCAAGTTCATCGTGCTCGGCTTCCTGGAGCCGGTCGTGGCCCGGATCCCCCTGACCGACGCTCAGGATCGGCTGCGCGAGCTTCTCGACCGTAAGTGGCCGTCGGCGGAGAGCGCTCAAGCCGCGTAGGTTCGCCGGCACGGCGCGGCGCCCGCCTGATGCCGATGGTGACTTGTCCGGCCTCTCAACGAGGCGAGAGCTGCGGCTCTGCCAGACGACGCCTTGCGGCGAGGAGCCAGGCGAAGCCGACGGCCATCACAGCGTGGAACGCCGCGACGCCCCAGCCGAGCGCGTTCGTCACGCCGGTCGCAGCGGCGTACCCGGCCGTGATCGCGATCGGGACGAACGACACGAGGTTCCCGGCCACGATCGCGCGGCGCGCTTCGACGTCTTCGGCGTTGCGCCCGAGCCAGTCCACGACCGCCATCCCGAGCACGGCTGCACCGACCTGCCGGAACGCCAGCTGTGCGAGCGTGTCCGGCCGGGGGCCGAGGATCCCGACGATCAGATCGGGAACCAGCAAGAAGCCCACGCCGAAAACGATGCCGTCGACCGCGGCGATGGTCAGAAGATGCCTGTAGGTCACTGTGCCGCCCTCGCTCTGCCGCCCGTACCGTCCGGTGGGCCGCGACGGCAGTCAGCGCCTTAAGTCGGCCTCCGTCAAGCGGATCTGGGGGTTAGCGAAAAACGAGCCGTCCGGTGAAAGTCGGATGACGCACGGGTAGTGATCGGGGTGCGGGAAGCGCGGCGAGATCACCTCGCGTAACCGTCCTACGTCACCGCCGCCACGGATGAGCTCAGGGAGTAGCAGTCGCGCGAATCGGCGCCGAGCCGCGGTCGCCGACCAATCACTCCCGATCGTCTCACCGCCGAACGAGACCGCGAGGAGCGATTCGGCCATCTCTCGCGCCTCACGGTCGGCGAGGCGGGGAGCGACCCGGGTGAGGATGCTCGCTACGAGCGACTGGTGGAACGCAAACGTCTCGAGATGCTCCTCGCCCAGGCCACCTTCGTCACCCATCTCCGATGCGAGCCGGACCGCGAGCAGGAAGTCGGCGCGCTCCCAGGCCGCGTGGTCGAGCCAGAGCCGAAGGTGGACGACAGGGTCCGCCGTGACGGCCCAGAAGCACTCGGGGTCGGGGCGGTTGGCAGCCGAGATCGGGAAGAGAGCGAAGGCCTTCTTAGACGGGAAGTAGCGGTAGAGCGCAGGCGTGCTCAGCCGGCACGCCGACGCGAGCTGCTTGAGCGTGACGTCGCGATAGCCGTGCTGTCGGAACACGGGCGCAGCGAGGTGGTAGAGCTGCTGCCGCCGCGCACGGAGGTCGTCCCCGGTCCGAAGGACGGCGCGCCCGGTGATCGCCATCTCGACATCCTCGGTGAACCGTCAAGCACGATGCGCGATAGTTCGCGCATGACCGATGTCCGGATGGTCGACGTGGCCGCGCTGGCCGACGTACCCGAGGGCACCATGAAGATGGTCCAGGTCGACGGGACGGACGTCCTGCTCGTCCATTCCGATGGACAGCTGCACGCGATGCAGGGGATCTGCTCCCACGAATACTTCGAGCTGGACAAGGGGTTCCTCACCGGAGACTCCGTCACGTGTGCACTTCACCTGTCCCGCTTCGACCTCGAGACGGGCGAAGCGCTCGATCCACCCGCGGAACTTCCCCTCGTGAAATACCCCGCGGTCGTGGAGGACGGCCGCATCCTGCTCGAGCTTCCGGCGGGAGCCGTCCCCGTCAACGAGTAGAGAGTCGAAGGTCTCGGCGGCGTTTCAAGACTCGGCCAGGTGCGAGTGTCCCCGCGCCGTCTCCTCGTTCTAGCGCCAGGGGAGAGCTCCGGGTGACTCCGCCGGTCGAGGTTGCGGAGCGCGAGGGGGTCGCGGTGTGGGTGTCGGCACCGGCGGACGGCACGGTGGGTTGTCGGGGAAGGCAAGACAGCCCATCAGCCCGTCGTCACCCCGCCTTCGTGCGACGGTGCGAGATGCCGGAGGCGACGGGACGGGCGGCGTGACAGAGGGAGATGCGCTCGGCACGATCGCCGCGACCGGAGGGCTCGGCCCAGCGTCTCGGGAAGGGGCAGGCGACGGTCCCGCGAGGGCGACAAGCACGACGGTGGCCAGCGACGCCACGAGCGTGAGGAGGATCACGGATGGCGGGCGCGACGCAACCGGCGCGACCACCGCTTCCGCCGGCTCCGCGCCGACTTCTGATCCCGCCGGACCACGCATCGACGTCCCCCGGCCCTCGGTCCCCACCGACTAGAACAACTCCCAGCTTGCCGCCATCTCGTCCCCACCGGTGCGGAGCGCGCTCTTCGCCGACCGGGCACCGAGCCGGAAGCGCGCCTCTTCGGGGCCGTCCTGATCGCCCTCGGGTGCCCCGTCGAGGCGGGCGACGACGTACTCGCCGATCCGCGGCCCGTGCTTGAACCCGTGCCCTGAGCCTCCTCCTACGAGCCACACGTTCTCCCACTCCGGATGCCGATCGATCAGGAAATGCGCGTCCGGCGTCGACTCGTACTGGCACACCCGGGTCTCCACCACCGGGCGGTCGGCCAGTGCCGGGAATCGGGCACGCAGGTACCGGCGCACGAGTCGAACCGATTCAGGATCGACGAGGCGCTCCCCATTCGAGGGGTCGAATACGGGACCGAGCCTGTCGGGCGCGATCTTGAAGCCGCGCTCGTCCGTCACCGGTACTCCGTAGTACGCGGCGTCGTAGTCTGCCCAGGCCGGCAGCGCCTCGGCGTGGAACCGGCGGTCACCGGCAGGTGGCCCGATGAACAGGACGTCCTGTTTGGTGATCCGGATGAGGGGGCCGAGCACGTCCGGGAACAGTCGGGGCAGCCAGGGGCCAGAGGCGAACACGAACGAGTCGGCGGTCCACTTCCGTCCTGCCTGGTCCTCCACGGCGTCGAGGCGGCTCCCGTTCGACCGGGGAGGACGGACACCCGCGGTCGCGTACGTGCCGCCGGCCTGCAGAAAGGCGGTCGTCACCGCCTGACACGCGCGTCGCGCCATCAGCGTGCCAGCGTGCGGCTCGTAGAGCGCGAAGCGGACCCCGTCGTCGGTCCCGAGCTGGGGCCAGCGGACCGTCAGGTCTTCGGGTCCGAGCCGCTCGTGCGCGATGCCCTCATCCCCGAGCGTCGCCGCGCTCATGTCTTCGAACGCCCCCTCGCGGTGCGCGAACCAGAGGACGCCCGAGGGTACGAAGAGCCGGACGCCCGACTCGTCCTCCAGCCGGCGGAAGTGCTCAAGCGAGCGTCGAGACCAGCGGGTGTACAGGTGGTCGTTGCCGTGCGCGGCGCGCGTGATCCGGGACTCGTCCCCACTCGTGGCCCGCGAGTGACCGGTGCCCCAGGCGTCGAGGAGCGTCACGCGGCGACCCGTCGCGCGACCGTCGGGGCCAGCCTGTGCCCAATACGCCGTCCACGCACCCATCGTCCCGGCCCCGACGACGATGACGTCGGCTGTGTGGTCGATGTCGCCGGCCGCGGCGGGGAGGGGCGCGACAACGTCGGGCAGGATGCGCCGGGTCATCGTGGGAGCAGCGTCCCGGCGCCACGCGCCTTCGCCGTCTCGAGGACGGCATCCGCGAACAGGACGTCCGCGAGTCCGACGCCAAGGTGGGTGACGACGACGGGCGCCTCTTCGCGGTCGTTTCTCCCTGTGCTCCCACTCCCGTCAGCGTCGAGCGCTTCGCCGATCGTGGCAGTAGGCTCGGGGTAGCCGTCGAAGTAGCCGCGGTCACGGTAGACGCGGAACTGGTCTCGGTCGTCTACGACGAAGCGGGCGGCAGACGCCGCGAGCTCCGCGGAGACATATGTCGCGAAGTCGACCGCGACGACGAGTGCGCGGTCCGGCAGCCATTCGGGTGGCATGAGCTGCGCCGAGCCGAGGGCCGCGACCGTGACGACGACATCGGAGTCGGCGACTGCCTCCGCGGGGCTCGCGACCGCCTCCGCGCTCGCGACACCCTCGCACCCTGCGGCCGATGCCGCGAGCGCTTCGGCACGCTCGGGGTGGCGGTCGTAGACCGAGAGTCGGAGCCCGGGCAGGAGTGCGGCGAGGACCGGCAGGTGGCTTCGTGCCTGGACACCGGCGCCGAGGATCGCTCCGCGGACAGCGTTCCTGCCCGCGAACAGGCGGACGGCGACGCCGCTGACGGCCGCGGTCCGGACCGCCGTGATCCGCGTCCCGTCCATGACGCACGTCGCGAGGCCGGTGTCGGGATCGTTGAGCACGATGAGCCCGGTGATAGCCGGGAGGCGGTGCCCCGTGTTCCCCGGGAAGGCGCTCACCCACTTCATCCCCACGAGATCGGTCGGGCGGTGCCAGGCGGGCATCGCGTGGAGGAGGGCGCCCGGGCGAGGATGGACGCCGACCTTCGGCGGCATTTCCGCCTCACCCCGGTGGAGCGCGGTCAGGGCACGGGCGGCCAGCTCGAGCTGGACATCCAGCGGGGGGAGGCAGGCTTCGACGTCGGATCCGGACAGGTAACGCAGCGCGGGCGGCTCCATGCGGCCCGAAGGGTAGTCCGTGGAGGTGAGCGAGACCAGATGCTGAGGGATGCTCGGCCAGGGGCCGAACGATGGCAGAGCGGGGACCGGCTAGCATGCTGCCGTGACCCCAGCCGAAGTCGCGACGAGCGTCGCCAATCTCAAGCTCGAACGCGATGCGATCGTCCTGTACGAGAACCTCGCTCAGCTCGAGAAGGATCCGCGGCGAGCCGCCGCCTTCCGGAAGATCGCCGCGAACGAACGACGTCATGCCGACATCTGGGCGCATCGATTGCGCGAGGCGGGGGCGCACACCCCGGACGCGGACAGGCCGCGGATGCGCGTCCGGATCATCATCCAGGCGGCCCGATTGTTCGGGACGCGCGCCGTCTCGGAGATGGTCCAGGCACTCGAGGCCGAAGAGGAGGACGTCTACACCGAGCAATCGAGCCCGGAGGTCGCCTCGATCGCCGCCGACGAGCGAGAGCACGCGGAGATATGGCGGCAGCTCGATGTCGAGGCTGGCCAAGGGAACAGCGGTCCTGCGACCGCGAGCGCAGTGATGGCCGAACCCTCCTCGGTTCGTGGCGCCGCGCCCATCGGTGCTGCCCCCCACGCAGCTGCGGGAGCGACGACGCGGCTGGGGCCCAGGACGCGGGACCTGCGCGACGAAACGTGGCATCGCGCCGGACGCACGGGGACGCTCCGTGCGGCGATCTTCGGCGTCAACGACGGGCTCGTGAGCAACCTGTCGCTCGTCATGGGCGTCACGGGCGCCAACGTGGACAACGAGATCGTCGTCCTCGCCGGCGTCGCCGGCCTCCTCGCCGGCGCATTCTCGATGGGCGCGGGCGAGTGGATCAGCATGCAGAGCCAGCGCGAGCTGTTCGAGCGCCAGATCTCGATCGAGCGCGAGGAGCTGCGCATCATGCCGGACGTGGAGCAGGACGAGCTCACCGAGATCTACCGCAGCAAGGGCGTCCCGGACGAGGACGCGCGCCGCGTCGCCAGGGGGTTGATGCGCAACCCGGAGGCCGCGCTGGACACGAAGGTCCGCGAAGAACTCGGGCTCGACCCGGACGAGTTGGGGTCTCCATGGGGAGCGGCAGCCGGATCCTTCGTCGCGTTCGGCGCTGGCGCGTTCGTGCCGCTGCTGCCGTTCCTGCTCACGCGGGGCATGCCGGCGTTCGTCGGCGCGCTCGTACTCGCGTTTAGCGCGCTGTTCCTGGTCGGCGCCGGAGTGAGCCTGCTGACCGGCCGGAACGTGCTGTTCAGCGCCCTCCGCCAGGTCGCGATCGGCGCGGGCGCCGCTGCCGTGACCTACGCCGCCGGCAGCGTCGTCGGCGTCCAGGCCGGGGCCTGAGACGCAGCAGGGGATCTCGTGACCCGCCGAGCACTCCTCGCCGCCGCCGTCCCCGGCCTCCTCGTGTTCGCGATCGCGTGGGCATGGCTGTCGCTGTCGTTGTGGGCGTCCGCCATCGCCGGCATCGTCTGGACCCTCATCAGCCTTGTCGTGACGCGCGTGCTCTACGACGACCCGGAGCCCGAGCTCGCCGCGTGGCGGGCAGCGGCGCCGGACCTCGCCGACCTGGTCGGCGACGAGCCGGAGCGGACGGAGACCAAACGGAGCGCGAGTTGACCAGGGACCTGGTCGACCGGCTGGTGGCGGAGGGGCTGACACCGACGAGCTGGTCGAACGGTCCCGGGGACCGATACGCGGCACACGGCCACGACTACGACAAGGTCCTCGTGGTCGCATCGGGCTCCATCGTCTTCGAGTCGGCGCCAGGGAGCCGCGCCTATCGGATGACCGCAGGCGACCGCCTCGACCTCCCAGCCGGCCACGAGCACTCCGCCGTGGTCGGAGACCGCGGCGTCATCTGTCTCGAAGCGCACCTACCCTCGGGGTCGCTCGCCCGGGGCGTCGTCCACCACGTGGGGTGGGCCCAGTCGAGCGAGGTGGAGGACGTGGGGAGCGTCTAGGCGGTCGTCTCGGAACGCCGACCGCGTTGGGGAGCCTCGGTCAGGCGTTACCGCGCCGGGCAGCCCGGGTCAGGCGGTGAGCGCGGCGTCGCGGAGCCTGGGTCAGCCGGTGAGCGCGGACAGGCGCGTCAGGCGGACGCCTCTCGACGTGTATCCCGCCGCCTTCGTTCCCCTGTCTGGTCGCGCACTCCCTGCTGTTCGCCCGCGACCGGCGGTTCCTCGAGCGACTCCTCGGTCGTTTCGTCCTCCGGAGCCTCGAGGGGCGGACCGGCGAGGTACTCGCGGTGGAGCTCGAGGACCTCCTGCACGAGGAGCGCCGGAGCGACGCCTCCCCGCTCCTCGATGGCACTGCTGATCCACTCGGCCTCGCGAAGCTGCTCGCGCTCGTCGATATCCTCGTCGGTCCGCGGCAGCCGGGCGGTCGCTAGCCACAGCAGGCCTGCGCCCAGGCCCATCCCGACGAGGAGGAGCCACCACTGGAACTCGTCGTTCATGCGCGCGCCAGTATAGGTGCGCCGCGCCGGCTCCCCGGTATCCTCCGATGGTGATCCCTGCGCTGATCGACGTCACCCCGGACCCCGGCCTCCAGCTCGGTCCGATATTCATCGGCTTCTACGGGCTCGGGTACGCGCTCGCCATCGCTGCGGGCTACTCGCTGTCCGCGCGTGAGGCGGCCGCCCGGGGACTCGACCGGCGCATACCCATCGACGCCATCCTCATCACGGTCGTCCTCGCCCTGATCGGCGGCCGGCTCTACCACGTGATCGACCAGTGGGACTACTACAGCCGGAACCCGCTGCTGATCGTCCTGCCGCCCTACAGCGGCCTAGGGCTCTACGGAGGCATCGCAGGGGCGGTCCTCGCCGTCTGGATCTTCACCCGGCGCCGCCGGCTCCCGTTCCTGCGTTGGGCGGACATCGGCGTCCCCGGGCTTCTGCTCGGTCAGGCGATCGCGCGTTGGGGGAACTTCTTCAACCAGGAGCTGTACGGCACGCCGACGGACGTTCCGTGGGCGATCCCCATCGAGTGCCGGAACCGCGTGGCCGAGTACGCCTGTCCGCCTGGGTCGGCTCCCGACGAGACGTTCGACCAGGGCTTCCACCCTCTCTTCTTCTATGAATCGGCCTTCAACCTGCTCGGTGTCCTCATCGCGCTGTGGCTGCCGCGCCGCTTCGCGGGTCGGCTCCGTGACGGCGACCTCGTCTCGTTCTGGCTCATCTGGTACGGCGCCGGGCGCTCGCTCCTGGAGCAGTTCCGGCAGGGCTACAACTGGACGCTCGGCGGAGCTGGTGGGATCCCGACCGCCGTCGTCATCGGCGTCGTGCTCGTCATCATCGGCCTCGTCACGATCTGGCTGCGTCGGACGGAGCGGTTCGGGACCGCCGTCTCGCTCGCTCCCGGCACGCGGGCGATCGACGAGACGTCCGCGGACGCAATGTCGGACGGCACACCCGGCGGCTCGGACAGGCTGGCGACTGATGCGCCGGTCGCGCCGGCGCGCACCCCGGGCGAGGGGTAGCGATCGCGTCCTGCGGAGTGCCACGAGCCCCGACCTATACTCCCTCAGATGGGATACGCGGAGTCGATCCTCGAGCTGGTCGGGAACACCCCCCTCGTGAAGCTCGACCGGATCGCGGCCGAGCTCGGCCCCGTCGGCCGCCGCCCGCTGATCCTCGGCAAGCTCGAGATGTTGAACCCCGGCGGGTCGGTGAAGGACCGCATCGGGCTGCCGATGATCGAGGCCGCCGAGCGCGCGGGGCTGCTCAAGCCGGGCGGCACGATCATCGAGCCGACGAGCGGGAACACCGGACACGGCCTGGCCATCGCTGCCGCGCTCAAGGGGTATCGCTGTATCTTCGTGATGGCGGACAAGCAATCAGCCGAGAAGCAGGCCCTTCTGCGCGCCTACGGCGCCGAGGTCGTGCTCTGCCCGACGAACGTGCCGCCGGAGTCGCCCGAGAGCTACTACTCGGTAGCGCGGCGCCTGACGCGCGACATCCCCGGCGCCTACCAACCCGACCAGTACCACAACATGGAGAACCCCTCGGCGCACGAGCTGACGACGGGTCCGGAGATCTGGAGTCAGACCGAGGGACGGATCACGCACTTCGTCTGCGCCGTCGGGACCGGCGGCACGGTCACGGGCGTCGGTCGCTACCTGAAGGCGCAGAACCGCGGGATCCAGGTGGTCGGCGGCGACCCCGAGGGAAGCATCCTCTCCGGCGACACCGTCCGCCCGTACCTCACCGAGGGCGTCGGCGAGGACTTCTTCCCGGGCACCTTCGACCCGGACGTCATCGACCGGTGGGTGCGCGTCTCGGACCGCGCCGCGTTCGCCGCCGCTCGCCGGCTGACGAAGCAGGAAGGCATCCTTGCCGGCGAGTCGGCCGGGACTGCCTTCGTCGCCGCCCTCACCGTCGCGCGGGAGCTCACCGATGAGGGGAGGGGGCCCGAGTCGGTGATGGTCGTCGTCCTGCCTGACACCGGTCGGAACTACCTGTCGAAGCTCTACAACGACGAGTGGATGCGCGCGAATGCGCTGCTCGGCACGACCGGCGGGCGAGAGCACGTGCGCGCGATCCTGCAGAACGGGCACCACGGGCCGGAGCTGCCACCCGTGGTGCTCGCCCGGACGACCGACCTCGTCGCGAACGCGATCGAGACACTCGAGCGGTACGGGATCAGTCAGATGCCGGTGACCGAGCGCGACGACGACGCGATCGAGGGGATCGTGGGCTCGATCAGCGAGCGCGGGCTACTCGAGCGCGCCTACCGGGATCCGGCGGTGGTGGAACGGACGGTGGGCGAGATCATGGACCGCCCGCTCCCCACGATCGACGCGGCGGCGTCTCTCGACGATGCCTTCCAGCTGCTCTCGGAAGGCGCGCCGGCGGTCGTTGCGGTGGCGCAGGATCGACCGGCCGGGGTCGTCACGAAGCTCGACCTGCTCGAGTACCTCGCGCACCACCCGCGTCGCGAGGGGTGACGACGGCCCTCGCGCGGCCCGACGCGACGGAGCGCCACGCTTCGGCATAGAGGTCGGCACGGACCGGCAGGTACCCGGGGTAGCGGACGCGCGCATCGTCGATCACCGACCGCTCGAGCGTGACCAGCGCGACCGCCTCCTCCGTCTCGAGGATGACATCGCCGTTGGGGTCGACGGCGACCGACGGACCGCCGATGCCCGCGCCCTCGGTCAGGGGCCGATTGACCGAGAGGACGTAGACCGCGGACGTCATCGCGTTCGCCCGGAAGACCGTCCGCCAGCGGTCGTACGTCCGTCGCTCGGTCGCGCGCGGCACGAGGACCGCCTCGGCGCCCATCGCGCCCAGGACGTGACAGACCTCGGGACGGTTGATGTCCGAGCAGACCTGGACGGCCACGTCGAGCCCGAGGCCGGGAACGACCGAGGGCGCGTCCCTCCCCGGCTCGTAGTGGTCGGTCTCCCAGAACCCCGGCTCTTCCGGCAGGTGCGCCTTCTCCCACGAACCGAGTAGCGACCCGTCGCGTCCGAAGACGAACGCGGTGCTGTGGCGACCGCCGTCCTGACTGTCACGCACGATCGCGCCGCCGACGAGCGCGATCCCGACCTCCCTTGCGAGTGTCGACTGACAGCGGTACCTCGGTCCCTCCGGCGGCTCCGCATCCTCGTCTCGAGGCTGTCGTCCGGCAGGCAGCCAGGAGTCCAGCGGCAGCTCCGGAAGTACCGCCACCTCGGCTCCGCGCTTCTTTGCCTCCTCGAGGCGCTGGCGCAGCCGGTCGGCATCGTCCGCAAGCGGGAACGTGTCGCTGACGAGCGCGACCGTGAGGCGTCCTTCCGTCATGGATCCTCCTGCGTGTTCGCCCGTCCGCGGGCATTCGCCCAGCGGATGCTCCGACGGAACGGAGGCGTGCGGTCCATGCTGGCAGGACCGTCAACCGGCCACTCCTTGGTCGCGCCATCCCGTCTCGGGATGAAGCCGCGTCATCCGACGCGGCCCTGGAACCCTCGCGGGCCGCCGGGGCCTCCGGTAGGCTGTCGAGGTGAGTGGGAAGGTCACGTCGATGCGCGACGCGGTCGCCGAGCTGGTGCGCGACGGCGACACCGTCGCGATCGAGGGCTTCACCCACCTCATCTGCTTCGCCGCGGGGCACGAGATCATCCGCCAGCGGAGGCGTGACCTGACGCTCGCGCGCCTCACGCCCGACGTCATCTACGACCAGATGGTCGCCGCCGGCGTCGCGCGCAAGCTGATCTTCAGCTGGCTCGGCAACCCGGGGGTAGGAGGGCTCAACGCGATCCGGCGGCGCGTCGAAGGGGCCCGGGAACGGTCGGACGACGGCGACGTACAGGCTGCGACGGAGCCGGGGAACGGTGCGGACGGGTCGACCGAGCAGGAGGGGTCGACCGGCGACGGGTCGGCCGCCTCGTCCCCCCTCGAGCTGGAGGAGTACAGCCACTTCGGGATGGTCGGGCGATACCTTGCGGGCGCGAGCAACCTCCCGTTCTTCCCGCTCCGCTCGTACTTCGAGACCGACCTGCCGCGGGCGAACCCCCTCATCCGCGAGATCCGCTCGCCCTACGGAGACGAGGTCGTCTACGCCGTCCCCCCGCTCAAGCCGGACGTCACGATCATCCATGCGCAGCGCGCGGACGCGAACGGCAGCACGCAGATCTGGGGGCTGCTCGGCTGCCAGAAGGAGGCGGCGTTCGCCGCCGACCGGGTGATCGTCGTCGTGGAGGAGCTGGTCGACGAGGCGGTCATCCGCGCCGATCCGAACCGGACCGTCGTGCCCGGGCTCATCGTGGACGCCGTCGTCGTGGAACCGTTCGGAGCCCATCCCTCGTACGTCCAGGGCGCGTACGACCGCGACAACATGTTCTACCGCGACTGGGACCCGATCAGTCGCGATGCGGGATCCACCGAAGCGTGGCTGCGGGAATGGGTCAACGGCGTCTCGGGGCGAGCCGAGTACGTCGAGAAGCTCGGGGCCGAGCGGGTCGAGTCGCTGCGGCCGGGGCGTGCACCGTCGGGGCAGGTCGACTACGGGGACTATCGGTGACGACCCCGGCAGGCGGACGGGCCGAGGGCGTCCAAGGCGGCTTCACGAAGAACGAGATGATGATCGTCGCCGCGGCGCGCGAGCTGGCGGGCCAGCGGGTCTGCTTCGTCGGTGTCGGGCTGCCGAATATCGCGGTCAACCTCGCCAAGCGCACCGTCGCCCCCGACCTCGAGCTCGTCTACGAAGCGGGGGTCTTCGGCGCGCGGCCCGCGAGGCTTCCGCTCTCGATCGGCGACCCGACGATCGTCACCGGCGCCACCGCCGCGACATCGATGTACGAGCTGTTCGCGCTCTACCTCCAGGGCGGACTCATCGACGTCGGGTTCCTCGGCGCGGCCCAGATCGACCGGTTCGGCAACATCAACACGACGGTGATCGGTGATTACGAGGCGCCGCGGACGCGGTTGCCCGGGTCGGGCGGCGCGTGCGAGATCGCGATCAACGCGCGGCAGGTGTTCGTGATCATGCGGCAGGCAACGCGATCGTTCGTGGAGCGGATCGACTTCCGCACGTCCGCCGGCAACCTGGGCGGCGCGGAGACCGCGGAGCGGATCCGGCGCGAGCAGGGCTGGCTCGGGCGCGGGCCGTCCGTCGTCGTTACCGACCTCGGCATCTACCACTTCGACGCGTCGGGCGAGATGCGCCTCGACTGGCTCCATCCAGGGGTGACGCTGGACGACGTGCACGCCGCGATGGCGTGGGAGCCGAAGGTCGCCGAGTCAGTCGGGACGACGGCCCAGCCCACGGCCGAGGAGCTTCGCCTCATCCGCGAAGAGCTCGATCCGACGGGCGCCTACACGAAGGGATAGCACCCCCCGCGTCGCCACCACCGATGTAAGGGGGTCGTAATGGAACGCTCGTTCCGCACTACTACTCCCCGTGGGGGTGGCACCGCATCATGTCCCCGAGTCGTGCGGCTCTGCAGCGAAAGAGGGTGAGCAGCGAGCCGACGTCCGAGCCTTTCCGGAAGGAATGGATCGAGGCTTGCCTCGTGATGCCCCGGGGCCGCCGACTCGCCAGCGTTTCGCGTGCGCCGCGCGTTCGTGCGGCGGCTCCTACGCGAACTCCTCCGCCAGCCTCGCGCGCTCCTCGAGGAGGGGTAGCAGTTCCTCGAGCGAGCGTTCGACCGGTAGACTGAAGATGATCCGGTCGACCCCGAGACGGGCGAACTCCTCCAGCTGACCCGGGTCGGCCTTGACGCCGAACAGGCTGACGGGGATCGGGCCCCGACCCCGCTCCGCGGCGAGTCGCTGTAACTCGGGGATCCGCTCGGACATCGGTCGTCCTCGCTCGGGCTGGGGCATCCACCCGTCACAGTAATCGAGCACGCGGTCGAACGTCCCCGGGCCGTTGCCACCGATGAGGACCGGCGGATGTGGCTTCTGGACCGGCTTGGGCCACGCCCAGAGCGGCTCGAAGTCCACGAACCGGCCGTGGTATTCCGCCTCGTCCTGCGTCCAGATCGCCTTCATCGCCTCGACGCGCTCGCGCAGCAGCGACCAGCGTGTCCGTGGGTCCGTCCCGTGGTCCTCCATCTCGACGAGGTTCCAGCCACCGCCGATGCCGAAGATGAACCGGCCGCCGGAGAGATGGTCGAGGCTCGCGACCTCCTTCGCGAGCGTGATCGGATCTCGCTGGACGACCAGACAGACACCGGTCGCGACGAGGAGGCGCGAGGTAACGGCGGCGATCGCCGACAGGTAGACGAACGGGTCCGGCCAGCGGCGGTAGTGCTCCGGCAGCTCGGGCCCGCCGGGCCACGGCGACCGCCGCGTCACGGGGATGTGGCTGTGCTCCGGCAGCCAGATCGACTCGAACCCGTGCTCCTCGACCGCTCGGCCGAAGTCAACGGCTCCCACGCCTCGGTCGGTGAGCGGCGCCGAGACCCCGAACTTCATGGTGCGCTCCAGTGCATCAGATGAGCTCGAAGTGTGGCTCCGTCGCCCAGCTGAAGGACCTTCCTAAGTTCCTTTGCATCCGCATCTTCATGTCCCTGTGACGCCCGCAGCGGCGACCGGAGACGCGCATCGTAGTACCGTTCGCCTACACTGGAGCCGGGTGGTGTTCGCCACCACGGACGGTAGGGACACTTGCGCCCTCGCCGTGCTGACGCATGATGTGGGGAGACCAACGCACGCGTCCCTTGCGCCGATACGTCGCCACGGACGAGGCGTCCTTGTGTCGGACGCGCAGCTCGAGGCCGGCCGGTGCCGGTCTCGCCGGAGGAACTGCTCTTGACCACTCTTCGTGCGCCGGCTACCGCGCTGATCGGGCGGCGCGTCCACGCCAACCTGTCCGTACCCGCTCTCTACGAGATCGCGGTGGAGAGGGGAGAGGGGATCATCTCCGCGGACGGCGGGCTCGTGGTCACGACCGGGAAGCACACGGGACGGTCCCCGAGGGACAAGTTCATCGTGGACGAGCCGAGCACTTCGGCGAACGTGTGGTGGGGAGAGATCAACCAGCCCATCAGCGAGGAGCGCTACGACGCACTGCGGGCCCGGATGCTCGAGCACCTCGGGGAGCGGGATGTCTTCGTTCAGGACGCGTTCGTGGGGGCGGACCCCGAGCACCGGCGGTCCGTGCGGATCCACACCGAGTTCGCCTGGCAGAGCATCTTCGCGGATTCGCTGTTCATCCGGCCGAGGGGAGAGGAGCTTCCGCGCCTCGCCACGTCGGAGCCCGACTTCACGATCATCGACGCCTCGACGTTCAAAGCGGAGCCCCAGCGCGACGGGACTCGCAGCGACACGGTGATCCTCGTCCATCTCTCGCGCCGTGAGCTCCTCATCGGCGGCTCCCAGTACGCGGGCGAGATGAAGAAGAGCGCGTTCGGCGTCCTGAACTATGTCCTCCCGGACGAGGGCGTGCTCCCGATGCACTGCGCCGCGAACGTGGGCGAGCGCGGCGACGTCGCCGTGTTCTTCGGTCTTTCCGGCACGGGCAAGACGAGCCTGTCCGCCGACCCTGAGCGGACGCTCGTCGGCGACGACGAGCACGGCTGGGGACCCAACGGGATCTACAACTTCGAGGGCGGCTGCTACGCGAAGATGATCCGTCTCTCCCCGACCGCGGAGCCGGACATCTACGCAGCGAGCCGGCGCTTCGGGACGGTGCTCGAGAACGTGGTCATCGACGCCGAGACCCGCGAGGTCGACTTCGACGATGACTCGATCACCGAGAACAGCCGTGGCGCGTACCCGCTGCACTTCATCCGGAATGCCTCCGAGACCGGGCGCGCCGGGCACCCCTCGAACGTGATCCTCCTGACGGCCGATGCGTTCGGTGTCCTGCCGCCCATCTCGCGCCTCACGCCCGACCAGGCGCAGTACCACTTCATCAGCGGCTACACCTCGAAGCTGGCGGGGACGGAGGTGGGAGTCAAGGAGCCGACGGCGACGTTCTCGGCCTGCTTCGGCGCCCCGTTCATGCCCCGCCACCCCGCGGTCTACGCGACGCTCCTCGGAGAGCGCCTCGCCCAGCACCGCGCAGGCGCATGGCTGATCAACACGGGTTGGACCGGTGGCCCGTACGGCGTCGGGTCGCGCATCCAGATCGCCTACACCCGCGCGATGGTGACTGCCGCCCTCGAGGGCAAGCTCGACGGTGTGCCCACGGTCACCGACCCGATCTTCGGGCTCGACGTCCCGACGGAGTGCCCGGGCGTTCCCTCCGAGCTCCTTCAGCCGCGGTCCACCTGGCCCGACCCAGCTGCGTACGATGAGCAGGCACGCAAGCTGGCGCTGATGTTCCGTGAGAACTTCGAGCTCTTCGGGTCGGAGGTGCCGTCGGCGGTCCGCGCTGCGGGCCCGCGCGCCGAGTAGGCGAGTCTCGAGGGGCAGGAGATGCTGCGTAGGTACGGCGGAGGCTATGAACCTGAGCGGCGGGGGACGCTCAACGGGCGGCTGAAGCTGATCCTCGCGATCTGGGCGGTCGCGTACCCTGTCATCGCTTGCGGTCCCGCACTCATCACGGAGGGCGGGGTAAGCGGGTTCGTCGGCAATTTCATCTCGCTCACGCTCGGCGGCCTGCTGTTCGTCCCCTGGATCCTCGGCTTGCTGGTGCTCGGGGCCCTGGTCTGGGCGACGACACCGAGGCGCTATCGGCCGTAGTCACAGGAGGGGGGTGGGATCACGGCGGACAGCAGCGACGAGCGCGTGCCGGATCCCGATGCCGTCCGGGGGGCCGGAAGCGGTGGGAGAGGCCGTGATGCGCGCTCCTTCGGGTACCGGTCGGCGGACGTGCGCGCGCGCTGGACCAGTGCGCTCATCGCGCTTACCGGGGGCATCGCCGCCGCAGCCGCCGCCCTTCAGGCCTACGGACTCGCGGTCGTCCTGCCGCGTGCCGAGCAGGGTCTGGTGGAGTACCGCGACCTGGTCCGCTTCGACGAGACCCTGACCACGCTGTATCTCGGCGTGATCGCGGCGAACATCGCTGCGGCGGTGGCGTGGCTCGCCTGGCTCTCGCGATCCATCGACAACGTCCCGACGCTCGGCGTCGGGGCGCCCTCGGTCTCGCCGCGCGCAGCGATCGGCTGGTGGTTCGTGCCGTTCGCAAACCTCGTGAAGCCGTACCAGATCGTGGCGGATCTCTATCGGCGGGTCGTCCGTCGGCCGCCGGCGGTCGCGACCGCGCTGCTTCTGGGCTGGTGGTTCGCGTTCCTCCTGCCACGCTTCATCGGCCGGCTTGCCGAGACCGCGTTCGACGCGGCCGACGACATCCGCGAGCTCCGCGACGCTTTGCTCCTATCCATCAGCGGAGACCTGTTGACGGTGATCAGCGCGGTCCTTGCGATCCGGCTGGTCCTCGACGTCCAGCGCGGCGAGGACACACTGGCGGCCGTGGAGATCCCGCCGCCGGGCGAGCTCTCGCCTTCGCACCCGCTGTGAGCCGCGTCGCGGAGCGTGTCAGAAGCGCCCGCCGGGGCGCGCGCCGCTCGCTACGCGCGATCGAGGGCCTGGAGGACGTCGGCGATGAGATCGTCGGGGTGCTCCACGCCGACCGAGAGGCGGACGTACGCGGGCGGGACCTGCAGCGGCGACTCGGCAACGGACGCGTGGGTCATGATCGCCGGCAGCTCGACGAGGGACTCGACTCCGCCCAGCGATTCCGCGAGCGAGAAGATCTGCGTCCCCTCGCAGAACCGCCGCGCGCGCTCCTCGGCGGATCGCCCGTCGCGCGGAGCGGGCTCGAACCCGACCATCCCTCCCATCAGCTTCATCTGCAGCGACGCGATCCCCGCCTGCGGATGCCGGTAAGGTCCCTCGTGTAGTCCGGGATACCGCACGCGCGCCACGTCGGGACGAGACGCGAGGCACTCGGCGATGCGCGTCGCGTTCGACGAGTGTCGCTCCATGCGAAGGTGCAGCGTCCGGATCCCGCGCAGCACGAGGAAGCAGTCGAACGGGCCTGGGACTGCGCCGACGGCGTTCTGGAGGAACTTCAGGCGGGCGTGGACGTCGTCGCTGGATGTCGCGAGGACGCCACTGACCGTGTCCGAGTGACCCGCGAGGTACTTCGTGGCGCTGTGGAACACGATGTCTGCGCCGAGCTCGACAGGGCGCTGCGCGACCGGTGACGCGAACGTGTTGTCCACGACGACAAGTGGCGACTCGCCGCGGGCGCCCGAGTGCCGTCGGACCCGCTCTGCCACGGCCGCGATGTCGATCAGTTTGAGCAGCGGGTTCGAGGGGGATTCGAGCCACACGAGTCGGGTGCGCTCGCTGAGATGCTGCTCCAGCGTCACCGCAGGATCCTCGGAGAGATCGACGTACAGCGCTTCGACCCCGGTGTCCCGGAGCACTCGCTCGAACAGCCGGTACGTCCCGCCGTAGACGTCATCGCTGACGAGCACCTGCTCGTTCGGCAGCGCGAGAGAGGCGATGGCGGCGGTGGCCGCGGCGCCGCTTGCGTAGGCAACGCCGAAGCGCGCGCCTTCGAGGGCTGCCACCGCCACCTCGAGCCGGGAGCGCGTCGGGTT
>JADDQH010000083.1 GCA_016781485.1 Chloroflexota bacterium
TGCCGGTGACGCTCGGATCGCGACGCGAGGCCGAGCTCCACCTGGAGATGGCGAGGGCCCATCTCGCCCGCATCCGAGGGCACCCGGACGCGAAGACGTGGCGGAGGCTTGCACGCGCTTGGTCGAGCGCCTCCGTCCCGTACCAGGCCGCGAAGGCGCGGTGGTGGGAGGCGGTCGCGTGGCTCCAGAACCGCGCTCAGCGACCCAGTGCGACCCGTGCGCTCCAGGAAGCGTGGCGCATCGCGGAGGCCTTGCCGGCTCGGCCACTCCAGCGTGAGCTCGCCGCGCTCGGACGCCGCGCTCGGATCCAGTTGCCCGTCCCCGCCGAGCTCGAGGAGGGGCTCGACGAGCTGGTCCACGGCGTGCGGCCCCGGCGAAGCCGCATGGCGGATCTCGTTGCAGTGCCGATCGAGGTCCCGGCGGACCGCCGGCCATTGATCCCCGGTTTCGACGCGACCGTTGCCGGCACGGGTCGCACCCGGGACGGCGCTGGGGAGTCCGGTGAGAGCCGGGACCCGGGCGGTGGGTACCCGACCGGATCGGCGACGTCCGGCGGAGAGGACGCTCTCGGGTCGGCGACACGCCACGCCATCGGTGAACGCCTGGCGCCTCCCAGTGCCGCGATGGCCCCTGATCCGTTCGGGCTCAGCCCGCGGGAGCGTGAGGTGCTGATCGTGCTCGCAGAGGGGCGCACGAACCGGGAGATCGCGGACCGCCTGTTCATCAGCGAGCGCACCGTCGGCGTCCACGTCCGACGGATCCTCCAGCGACTGGGGGTTTCGGGGCGGGTCGAGGCTGCGACGCTCGCGATCCGGCTGGGCCTCGTCTCGGGCGGCCGTCCCACGTCCGAGCTGCTCGCGGAGATCCGGCGCCGCTAGAGGGCGGACACATCCGCCCGCGCTCAGAGCCGGCCTCCGCAGGGCGTCGCCGAGCGCGATGACGGACAATGGCTGCATGAAGACCAGACACACGCGTGCAATGCAGTCCGCCGCCATCGGACTCGCCCTGATGTTCGTCGCCGCCTGTGGTTCCTCCGGTTCCTCGAACTGGACGTACGCCCCTGTCGCTCCGACGGGTCCGGCGGTGGCCGGCGGGCCCGGCGCATCACCGGGGGGTTCCCCGGGGGGAGCACCGGGCGGTTCTCCAGGCCGATCCCCCGGCAGATCGCCGGGTGCGGGCGGCACGCCGATGGAGACCGTCTCCCCGGCCCCGACTGCGGGACAGTCAGGATCACCAGGACGGACGGGGCCAGTCACCACCAATGACCCGTCGTCCCCGCCTGCACCCCACGAGACGGCCGGCGGCAACACCGGCGGCGGTCCGGTCCGCGTAGGGGCGCAGAACGTCAAGTTCGACACGGACCAGCTGAGCGCGCCGGCGGATGCCCCGTTCCAGATCGTGTTCGAGAACCGGGAGAACGTGCCGCACAACGTCTCGATCTATGACTCTCCCCAGAAGGCACAGACGTTGTTCCAGGGAGAGATCCTCAACCAGGCCGGGACGATCACCTATGACATCCCGGCGCTTCCGGCAGGGACGTACACATTCCTGTGCGACGTTCACCCGCAGCCCATGGTGGGGACGCTTACCACCCAATAGCGGCAGGCCGCCTCCATGACCGAGGTCATCCCGTACAGGGACGCGAACGCTCGACGGGCAGAGGCGCTCGTGACGGATGTCCAGTCCGAGGGCGCCGATCTCATCGTTCGACTTGACCGGACCGTCTTTTACCCAGGCGGCGGAGGGCAGCCGTCAGACACCGGGTGGATCCGCTCGCTCTCGAGGCCCAACGATCTCGCCCGGTGGGCCGTCCGCTCTGCGCGCAGGTCAGGTGACTCCGTCGTCCATGTCGCCACACCGCGGCCGCTCGCCGAGGGCGGGTGGACGCTCGGCGGGCTCGAGCCTGGGGAACGCGTCGAGGTCGCGATCGACTGGCCCCGGAGATACCTCCTCATGCGCACCCACACCGCGCTTCATGCCCTGTGCGGCGTGGTCTGGAGGGACTACGGTGCGCTCGTGACGGGCGGCAACATGGAGCCCGGCAGTGGCCGGATGGACTTCGAGTTCGAGCGGATGTCAGGCGAGCTGGTGGGCGAGATCGAGCGACGCGTGAACGAGGAGCTTGCCGCCGAGCGACCGGTCCATGTCCGCGTCCTGCCGCGCGATCAGGCGTTCGCGATCCCCGACCTGATCCGCACGAGGGTGAACCTCCTCCCCGAAGGGATCGCGGAGGTCCGGGTCATCGAGATCGAGGGGCTCGACCTGCAGGCGGACGGTGGTACGCACGTCGCGAACACGCGCGAGGTGGGACGGATCCGCGTGACGGGCTATGAGTCCAAGGGCCGGATCAACAAGCGGATCCGGATGGCGCTGGCCGACTGACCCCCGATCCCTGACGCCGGCGAGGGCTCGCGCGGGCTTGCCGGGTTCGAGTCGCGCGAGGAGCCTAGATCTGCTGGCCGACGTCCCGGAGGATGGTGTTGATCGAGCCGCCGAGGAAGGTGACGGCGCCGATCACGAATACCGCGATCAGGGCCAGGATGAGCGCGTACTCGGCCAGGCCCTGGCCGTCCTCGCGCTCGAACCGGGAAAGAAGGGACTCAAGCATCGAAGCCTCCGGTCTTTGATGAGTGCGCGATCGAAGCGATCACGCCGGTACCGTAGCCGCGACGACAGGGGCGCCGAAGGGGGAAACTGGTCCTACGAAAGCGTTCCCCGGTACTGCGCCGGAACGCGCCGGCACCGCGCCGTCGCCGCGAGTAAAGGCCGATGCGACAACGCCGTTGCCGCGTCCGGCAGCGCCGTAAGCCGGGTGACAGTGCGACGCACCCAGCGTGATCGAGGGGATCCGCTAGAGAGATGGTGGCGCGTCGACGCAGCCGCGGCTCGCGAGCTCCAGGTGAAGGTCGACTAGCGAACCGATCGTCGCCTGTGCACCTGCCTGGGCCAGCGCTGCGGCGCCCACCGCTCCGGTCGTCAGCCCGACCGCGATCATCCCGCCCCGGCGCGCCGCCAGGACGTCCCAGGTCGCGTCGCCGATGTACCAGCACCTCGCGGGCTCGACGCCGAGCCTCTCCGCGGCGAGCAGCAGCAGGTCCGGCTCGGGCTTCGCGTGCCTCACGTGACTTCCATCGACGATGAGTGGCCGCGAGGGCAGCCCGAGTGCATCGACCGAGACCAGGACCTGCTCCGCGCGACTCGAGGTGGCGATCGCCCACGGGATGCGGGCGCCCGCGTGGAGTGCCGCGAGCAGCTCGTGGGCGCCGGGGAGCGGGCGAGGGTCGACGTTCAGCTCGTCGTAGAGCTCACCCGCGCGCCGGTCGATCTCCTCCGCTCGCTCGTCGTCGAGCGTCCCTCCCGCCGCCTGCGCGACCTCCTTTGCGAGTCGCTTCCCATCCGACCCGATGAGGCGGCCGACGTGTTCACGGTCCGCGGGGAGGTCCACCTCCCGGAACGTCCGGAGCCATCCCTCGATCCGGGTCTCGACGGTGTCGACGAGCGTCCCGTCGAGGTCGAAGATGAGGGCACGTGGATCGGGCAACTGCGAGAGATCTGGCCTGGCGGACTGGGGCATCACAGCGCGAACCGCCAGCAGGCGCGAGGAGGGCGCTCCCTCCGACGTCCTCGTCACTCCTCTTCGCGGCGTCCCGCGGTCTCGTGGCTGTGCGCCTCCTCCGTCGCGCCACCGGGACCGGCCCGTTCCTCTTCGGTATGTCCCACGGCGGTGTCGTCCGGATGGGCCTCTGCCGGCCCAGCGCGATGCCCCAGTTCGTGTCCGTGCGCGGGTGCGGCGAGGGCAGCGGTCGTGAGCGGGACGATCGCTCCGACGAGGACGAGGATCGCAAGCGATGCGGACGCTCCGGCGACCCGGCGCTGCGCGAGCCATGCGCGCCCGGGAGATAGCACTGAAACGGCCAGGCCTGCGGCGATCAGGATCTCGAACGCGGACGCTATGACGTCAGCGGTGCCGAACGGCTCGACGGACCCGGCGTGCGGTCCGGACGGGACGGCCACGAGCCGCGACCAGAGCCAGACGAGGACGACGCCGGCGTTGACGATCGATCCGACGAGCGCGACCGCTCGCGACGGCCCGCGGACGAAGGCGAGCCCGGTCACCAGTTGGAACGAGGCGACGACAAGGAAGAACACCCCGGACGCCCAGAACTCCTCGAAGTGCTGCGGCATGACCGCGAAGTGGATCGCAGCCGCTCCGAGCGCCAGAAGACCGAGCGCGATCGTCAGGGGTCGGTCCGCGGCAACGTCCGTGCCCGCGCCCCCGAGGAAGATCCAGCGCGTCGAGTGCTGAAGGAACAGCGCCACGACCGGGCTGGCGAGTACCGCAGCCAGGGCGGCGTACGAGATCACCTCGTGGTTCATACCACCCATTCGAGCGCGGTCTAGGCGCGGTTCAGTTGCTCGGCGAGCTCTTCAGGTCGCGTCACGGGGCGCTGACACGCGAACTGCCTGCACAGGTAGGCCGTCGGGTGTCCTTCCAGCTGCGGCCGGTCGGTGAGGAGCGGCACGACCGTCCCGTTCGAACCACTCCCCGCTGCGACGACCTGGAGCGGCCGGTACTGACCGAGCGCGACGTCGAGGAGCGCCTTCGCCTCCGGGGAAGACGGATCGCCCGCGACGGCGACCTCGTCTATGGGGCCGAGCGCGAGCCCGATCGCGACGAGCCACTGGGCGAATGCCGTCGGGTGGCGGCCGGGTAGCCGACCCACGAGGGCGAGCGCGTTCTCCGCCGCCTCGCGGTACCGAGCTTCTCCCGTCCACGCGGCGAGACGGAGCAGCACGACCGTAGCCATCGAGTTCCCAGCGGGCGTCGCGTTGTCCTGCACCCCCTTCGGCCGCGTGATCAGCTTCTCGTGCTCGTCACTCGTGTCGAAGAAGCCGCCCGCGGCGTCGGCGAAGTGCTCCAGGACTCGATCCATGAGCGCGCGTGCGGCCGTGAACCACCGCTCCTCGAAGGTCGCCTCGTAGAGCGCGAGGAGTCCGTCTGCGAGGTTCGCGTAGTCCTCGAGCACTCCGTTGTGCGAGGCCCGGCCGTCTTTCCACGAGCGATGGAGCCGTCCGTTCTCGTCGATGAGGGCGGTCAGCAGGAAGTCCGCGGCGCGCGTGGCGACCGCTGCGTAGTCGTCTCGTCCCAGGACTCGGCTGGCCTCTGCGAACGGGGCCAGCATCAGTCCGTTCCAGGCCGCAAGCACCTTGTCGTCCCGGCCGGGTTGCGGCCGCGCGTTCCTGCGCTCGAGCAGTCGCTGCCGTGACGATCGGAGCCGCCGGTCCACCTCGGCGGGGTTGACGCCGAACTGGCCAGCAAGGGCGTCGTCGTCGCGGATGCGCCGAAGGATCGAGTGGCCCTCCCAATTCCCCCGCTCCGTGACGTCGTACGCGGCGGCGAAGAGTGGCGCGTCCTCGCCGAGGACATCGTTCACCTCCGCGAGCGTCCAGACGTAGGTCTTGCCCTCCTCGCCTTCCGTGTCCGCGTCCTGGCTGGCTGCGAAGGCCGCGTCCGGCGTGAGCATCTCGCGCACCGCGTAGTCGAGCGTTTCCTCGACCACCTCCCGGTAGCGTTCGGCTCTCGTCACCTGGTACGCGTGCAGGTAGACCCGCGCCAGCTGGCCGTTGTCGTAGAGCATCTTCTCGAAGTGCGGCACCAGCCAGATGGCGTCCGTGGCGTAGCGGTGGAACCCGCCACCGATCTGGTCGTAGATGCCGCCCGCCGCCATCTTGTCGAGCGTCCGGCGGACCATCGCGAGCGGCCGTTGGTCGCCCGTGCGGACGTGCTCGCGCAGGAGATACTCGATCGCCATCGGCTGCGGGAACTTCGGTGCTCCGCCCCACCCGCCGTTCGCGGCGTCGAATTGGCGCTCCAGCGCGACGACGGCGGCGTCCAGCACGGTAGCGTCCAGCCCCACCCGCGCCGCAGCGCCCTGGGACCCCGCGCCGTGCACCTGGCTTCCGATGTGCTCGGCGAGCTGCGATCCGGCCGACTCGACGCTGTCCCGATCCTCGCGCCACGCCCGAGCGACACCCGCAAGGACGTCTCGGAACGAGGGCATGCCGTACCGCCGGGTGTTCGGGAAATACGTACCGCCGTAGAACGGTCTGCCGTCGGGGGTCAGGAAGACGCTCATCGGCCAGCCACCCTGGCCCGTCATCGCCTGGACGGCCTCCATGTAGATGGCGTCGAGGTCCGGCCGCTCCTCGCGGTCCACCTTGACCGGCACGAAGTCACGGTTCAGGTCGGCCGCCGTCTCCTCGTCCTCGAACGACTCGTGCTCCATCACGTGGCACCAGTGGCATGCGGCGTACCCGATCGAGAGGAAGATCGGCTTGCCCTCCGCTCGTGCCTTCTCGAGCGCTTCTGGTCCCCACGGGTACCAGTCGACGGGGTTGTGGGCGTGCTGGAGGAGGTACGGGCTGGTCTCGCGGGCGAGGCGGTTCGTATGGCTGGTCCGGTCGGTCATCCGGCTAGGCTAACGCGGCGGCCCCTCGAACGGCGCATCAGGACCTGCTTCAGCGTCGCCGGAACGTCAACAACGGGACGAGCTGCTCGTCGCCCGTCATCGAGCCGTGGTGGGCGACCACTCGCGGCATCACAGGGTCGACCGCGCGATCGAACACCCCGATCGACCCGAACGCCGCCGCCACGACGTCACCGATCCGCGGCCGGACATGCTCGAGCACCCGCTCGCCGAACCAGCCCGCGTCGATCGCTTCCTCGCGCGACACGACCCACATCGCGTGCCCGAGCCGCGCGTGCCACCGCGCCAGCACTTCGTCTGCTGCTCCGTCCTCGGCGTGCACGTGCCGGGTCCGCGCCTCTCCCGCCAGGAACCGGACCCCCTCGCGGAGGTCCGGCTCGTCTGCGATGTCGAGCCGCTCACTTTCTCCGCGGCCCAGATCGACCATCCCGTGGTCTCCGGTCACCACCAGTGTCCCGGCTGCTGGCAATGTCTCCGCGAGGCGCTCCGCGACGCCGTCGACCAGCCGCAGCTGCCCTCGCCACTCGTCGCTGTCGACACCATGGCGGTGTCCGGCGGCGTCGAGCGCCGGGTGATACGTGTAGACGAGCGCCGGTCGCGTTCGATGGAGGGCGTCCGCCACCTTCGCCGTCGCCTCCGGTCGCGCGATCGACTCGACGCCGTCGTACCGGCCGCCGCGAAGCGCGGCGCGAGTGAGGCCGGACCCCTCGAACTGTGCAGGTGCGACGAGCGTCACGGTGATGCCGGCGGAAGCTGCCTGTTCGAGCAGGGTCGGCAACGGCTGGATCCTCTCGGGCACGGCGGTCGCGCGGAGGTCGACGGGTGGCTCGACCCCGTAGCGGGTCCAGGTGATGCAGTTGATCGGTCCGTCAAGTGTGGGTAGCGCCATCGTGTACCCCGTCATCCCATGTTCCCCGGGCGGCCTGCCCGTGCCCAGCGAGGAGAGGCTGACCGGGGTGGAGGCGGGAAACGGGGCCGTCACCGGTCTCCCTTCTGCGAGCAGCGAGCCGAGGAACGGCGCCAGGTGTCGGTGTCGCCGCAGCAGCTCCCAGCCGAGTCCGTCAACGAGGAAGAGGCAGGCCGAGTCGGTCGGTTCGATGGCGAGCGCGTTCCGGAACGGCGCGCCGAGGGCGGCGAGCAGTGATGGGACGATCTCGCCGAGGGACGCGTCGGCGTAGCGAGGGACGGACGGCTGGGACGAGAGGCGGTCGGGCGAGCGGTCGCCGGGGCACGGCATCGGGCGATGATAGGGAGCCATCCCTCCCCACCGCGCGTCACGTGGCACCATCGGCGAGTGGAGCGCGACTACACACTGCCGTTGACGAGCCTCCGGCTGGTGATCCCGCGTTCGGAGTCTCACCCGTGAACGACGGGGAGCGCCTCGACGATCGGGGCTCGGATCGGTCGCAAGCCGCGTCCCACCGCCCCTACGCCCCGCCGGCCGGGCCGTTCGTGATGCGCCAGAGCTGGCGTCACGTGCTGTTCGCACACTGGGCGGTGCCGGTCGATTCGCTTCGGCACGCCGTCCCTCACGAGCTACCGATCGACAGGTTCGACGGGCTGGCTTGGGTGGGGATCGTCCCGTTCGACGCGCGAGGGACGCGGCTCCGCTGGATGCCGCCGATCCCGACGACCGTTGATTTCCCCGAACTCAACGTCAGGACCTACGTGACGATCGACGGCAGGCCGGGCGTGTACTTCTTCAGCCTCGACGCGCGGAGCCGCATGGCGGTAGCGGGAGCGCGGCTCTTGCTGCCGTACTTCCACGCCCGCATGTCGGTCAGTGTCGACTCGGACGGCTGGGTGCGGTTCTCGAGCGCCCGGACGCATCGCCACGCACCTCCGGCCGCGTTCCAGGCGCGCTACCGTCCGACCGGACCGGTCGCCTACGCCCCCCGCGGCTCGCTCGACTCGTGGCTCACCGACCGCTACTGCCTCTACACCGTCCGAGGCGGACGCGTCCTCCGGCTAGAGATCGACCACCGTCCCTGGCCGCTGCAGTCAGCCGAGGCAGAGCTTCGCGTCAACACCATGACGGATCCCCTGGGCGTCGCCTTGCCCGATGCCGCGCCGCTCCTCCACTTCGCGCGCGGGGTCGACGCCCGCTTCTGGCCGCCGGCCCCCGTCAGGCGCGTGTAGCGCGCAGTCATCGACGCCCCCATTCGTCCCGATCCGGGGTGGCGCGAACGCCTGTGCGCCGGTTCCCGTACGCTCACGACGGATGGACGCCTCGGATCGGGAACAGGAGATCGGATGCCACACTTGAAGCTCGGGGTCCTGCTGTGGAGCCAGGCGACCGACTGGCCCGCGATGCTCACGACGGCGAAGCGCGTCGATCGGCTCGGCTTCGACCATCTCTGGACCTGGGACCACGTCTACGCCATCTTCGGTGACCCCTACCAGCCGATCTTCGAGGGGTACACGACCTTGGGAGCATGGGCGGCGGTCACGGAACGGGCCCACCTCGGGCTGCTCGTCGGGGCCAACACCTTCCGGAATCCCGCTCTCGTCGCGAAGAGCGTGACGACGATCGACCACATCAGCGGAGGGCGGGCCATCCTCGGCCTTGGCGGGGCGTGGTTCGGCCTCGAGCACGAGGCGCACGGGATCGACTTCGGGAAAGGGTTCGGTGAGCGCCTGGACCGGCTGGACGAGGCCGTCGGCGTCATCGCGAGGCTGCTCGAGGGGGAGGAAGTCACGCACGAAGGGCGCGCCTACGGATTCGAGCGGCTGCGCCAGACCCCGCTCCCGATCCAGCGCCCGCTGCCGATCATGATCGGTGGCTCCGGGGAGAAGAAGACGCTTCGGACCGTGGCGAAGTACGCGCACATGTGGAACGCGTTCGGGACGCCCGAGGAGCTGGCGCGCAAGGACGAGATCCTGCGCCGCCACTGCGAGGAGGTCGGCCGGGACGAGCGGGAGATCGAGCGGACCGTGGGCTGCAAGCTCGTCATCCGGGACGACGAGGACCAGGCGCGGCGGACGTGGGAGTCACTGATGGAGCGGAACAAGACACCGCTCGACGGGATCAGGGACCCCTGGCTCGGGAGCCCTGTCCAGATCGCGGAGCGCATCACTCGCTACCAGGAGATCGGGTTCCAAACGGTGATCGCCGAGCTTCCGGCGCCGTACGACCAGGAGACGCTCGAGCGGCTCGTGGGCGAGGTGCGGCCGCTCCTCACGACCGTTCCCGGCGCGTAGACGACGTCTTGACATCCCTTCGGATCGCTGCCTAGCTTCCCGTCATGGACGGTGAGGAGCGGCTCGTCTCTCAGCTCACGCGCATGGGCCTGACGAGCTACGAGGCGAGGGCATACGGCGCGCTGGTGAGGCGCGACTCGTTCACCGCGGCGCAGGTCGCGCGCCAGGCCGGGCTGCCGCGCCAGCGCATCTATGACGTGCTGGGAAGTCTGGTCGAGAAGGGGCTCGCAACGACGCGCCCCGGGAGCGTCGTCAAGTACGCGGCGACGGCACCGACGCTCGCGATCGATCGGCTCATCTTCGCTCACCGGCAGGAACTCGCCGCGCTCGAGAACGAGGCCGCCGCGCTCATCGAGGAGCTGACGCCGGCGTTCGAGGCGGGCCAGGAGCACAGGGACCCGCTGGAATACATCGAGGTCCTCCGCGACCGGCGGGCGATCAACGAGCGCTTTCGCGAGCTCCAGGCGTTGGTGGAGCGCGAGATCCTCGTATTCACGAAGGCCCCCTACGCGACGCCTCCCCAGGAGAACATCCAGGGATTGGGCGTGTCCAAGAGCCACCTCGCGCGGAGCCTTTACGAGTTCTCGATCTTCGAGGACGCGCCCGCGACGGAGGGGGTCCGTCAATTCATAGAGGCTGGTGAGGAGGCGCGGTTCGTCGAGGAACTGCCGCTCAAGCTCGTCATCATCGACGAGGCGCTCGTGATGTTCGGGATGCAGGACCCCGTCGCCGGAAGCTCGGACCTGACGATGGTCGTGATCGAGCACCCGTCACTCGCGACGCTTCTCAAGTGCGCCTTCGACGCCGTCTGGAGCCGGGGGCTGACGTTCGAAGAGGCCCGCGAGCGGTACGCCGAGGAGCCGGTACCGACGGCCTAGCCCGTGTCGACGAGGGCTCGCGCGACAGGCGGACGCCGAGAGCCGAGGTGCGACGATCATCCGGGCGCGCCCGCGACGCGGAGAGGAGCTGACGATGCAAACCGCTGAAGAAAGCCCACCGTATCGCGAGATCGAGCCGTACGACCACGGCATGCTCGACGTCGGCGACGGCAATCGCATCTACTGGGAAACGTGCGGCGATCCGGAGGGCAAGCCTGCGGTCGTCTTCCACGGCGGGCCGGGTTCCGGGTGCTCCCCGGGGATGCGGCGCGCGTTCGACCCGGACGCCTACCGGATCGTGCTCTTCGATCAGCGCGGCAGCGGGCGGAGCACGCCGCATGCAGCCGATCCCGACACGGACCTCGGGACCAACACGACCTGGCACCTGCTCCGCGACATCGAGCTGCTGCGCGAGCACCTCGGCATCGACCGCTGGCTCGTGTTCGGCGGCTCGTGGGGCGCGACGCTCGCGATTCTCTACGCCGAGCAGCACCCGGACAGGGTCAGCGAGCTCGTCCTCGCCGCCGTCACCAACACCCGCCGGTGGGAGGTCGACTGGATGTACCGCGGCGGCGTCGCCCCGCTCCTCCCTGTGCAGTGGGAGCGATTCCGTGCGGGTGTCCCGGAGGCCGACCGGGACGGGGACCTGCTCGATGCCTACCGGCGCCTGGTGAACGACCCGGACGCGGACGTGCGCCGCCAGGCCGCCGACGAGTGGTGCCGCTGGGAGCTGTCGTACATCGCCGACGAACCAGAGGAGGATCCGTTCATCGGTCGCTTCGCGGATCCGCGCTACCGGCTCTGCTTCGCGCGGGTCGTCACGCACTACTTCTCGCACGACGCGTGGCTCGAGGACGGGCAGCTCCTGCGCGACGCGGCGCGTCTCGCGGACATCCCGGGCGTAATGATCCACGGCCGGCTCGACCTCGGCAGTCCGCTGCGGACGGCGTGGGAGATGGAGCGCGCCTGGGCGCGAGGCGAGCTCGTGATCGTGGGTGGTGCCGGGCACAGCGGGTCGGCGATGGATCGGGAGCTCGTGCGCGCCACGGACCGGTTCGCGCGCGACGGCGGGAGCCTCTGAGGCGTGGTGCTGAGGACGACTAAGGTGAACGGCCCCGCGAGATGTAGCGACACATCACCTTCATCTCGGCCTCATCTTGCGCGCCCCCACGAGCGCCTGGAACGGGGTCCGTCCCGCGGTCAGCCGACCCGTGTGGGCGCGCTCCTCGTTGTAGTAGCGCAGGTACGCGGCGAGGTCCCGCTCGAGGGCGGTGAGCTTGGGCACCAGGCTGCGCGCGAAGGACGGCCGCCAGCACTCCTCCAGGATCGTTCGCTGGACGCGCTCCACGGCGCCGTTGGTCACCGGTCGACCAGCCCGGATGAACGTCT
>JADDQH010000022.1 GCA_016781485.1 Chloroflexota bacterium
GTTCCCGCCGGCGTCGCCGCCCGCCGGCGATCCCCCTCCGCCCGTCGGCGGCGCCGCACCGGCTTGGCACGCCGCCAGGGAGAGCCCCACCGTCGCGAGCAGCGCGACGAACCTGCGCAATCGACCCATCGAGCTCTTCCTCCTCCTCGAGAGGCGCATCATCAGGTCCTGATGCCCCTCTCGACGCGTGGCGCCGCCTGCGCCTTCGCTTGGAACGATAGCGCACCGATTCTCCGCGCGAGGGCCGCCGGCATTCGCGGGGCGACACCGCGCGGTCACGTCAGCCGCGAGGCCGAGCAGCTTCATCCCTCCTGCCCGCGTAGCGAGGCGTGCCACGGCATCACCAGCCGCTCGACGGCCACGACGAGGAGATAGAACACGATCCCGGTGACCGCTCCCAGGAAGATCGCCGCCCAGGTGATGTCGAACCGGAGACGGCTTGCGCTCTGGACGATCACGCGGCCCAGGACTTCGGAGGACCCACCGAAATACTCCCCCACGATCGCGCCGATGAGGCTGAGCGTCGTGCTGACCTTGAGCGCGGTGAAGAAGAACGGCAGCGCGTTCGGGATCCTCACCCGGCGCAGGATCGTCCACTCGCTGGCCGCGTAGGAGCGCATCAGCTCGAGAACGGACGGCTCTACCTGGGTGAGCCCACGGGTGACGTTGATCATCACGGGGAAGAACACGAGGAGCGCAACGATCATCATCTTCGACAGCGGGTTCAGCACCCCGAACCAGTTGTTCATGATCGGGGCGATCGCGATGATGGGGATCGCGTTCGCTGCCACCGCGACGGGCAGGAGCGCGTTGCGCGCGGTCGACGAGCGCACGGTCAGGAACGCGACCAGGAGGCCCGCGATGACACCGATCGCGAGGCCACCGACGGCTTCGAACAGCGTCGTGAGCGCCGACCGCCGCAGGAGGTCCGCCTCGGACGCGAGAGCGGCGACGATGGCGGTCGGCGGTGGCAGGATGAAGCGCTGCAGGCGAAGGGCGCTGACGGACAGCTCCCAGAGGACGATCGTGCCGACGAAGACGGCGGCGGCGGGAAGGTGATAGCCGACGCGGTCGACGTGGCGACGAAGGCCGCGCGTGATGACCCCCGCGCCGGACCCGCCCGCGACCGTCCCGTCCGCCGTGGTCACTGCCTCGGCCCCGCGCATACCCCTGCCCACGGCGGGGTCGGCCATCCACCCCGCGTCAACCGATCGTCCCCTCCGCCATCGTCCGGTCGGGCGACGCCACGGGCGTTTCCCCGTCGACGCGCCCGCGCAGGCTCTCGCGGACGGCGGTCACGAGCTGGAAGTAGCGTTCCTGCTCACGCGTCTCCTCGTTGCGCGGCCTCCCCAGGTCTACGTCGATGACGTTCGTGATGCGTCCCGGCCGGGCGCTCATGACGATGACGCGCGACGAGAGGAAGACGGCCTCGGGGATGGAATGGGTGACGAACACGATCGTCGTCTTCGTCCGCTCCCAGATGCGCAGCAGTTCCGAATTCATCCGCTCTCGAGTCATCTCGTCGAGGGCGCCGAACGGCTCGTCCATGAGCAGGATCTTGGGCTCGAATGCGAGCGCGCGCGCGATCGCGACCCGCTGCTGCATCCCCCCGGAGAGCTGACGGGGATAGTGGCGTGCGAAGTCGTGGAGCTCGACGAGCTCGAGCATCTCCCGTGCCCGTCGATCCCTCTCGCGGCCGCGTACGCCCATGATGTCGAGCGGGAGCCGAACGTTCCCCTCGACCGTTCTCCAGTCGAACAGCACCGGCGCCTGGAAGACCATCCCGTAGTCCCGATCGAGCCGCGCCTTGCGGGCGGGCTTCCCATTCACGGTGACGATGCCCGCGGTCGGGGCCGTCAGGTCGCCGATGAGGCGCAGCAGCGTCGACTTCCCGCATCCGGACGGCCCGATGAGCGACACGAACTCGCCCCGCTGGATGTCCACGTCGATCGACTCCAGCGCCCTCGTGCGCCCGTCGGCGACCTGGAAGACCTTGTGCACGCCCCGGATGCTGACGACGGGATCGCCGACCGCCCGTGTCTCACCTGCCGACCCTCCGCCGTCGGTCACCGCCTCACCCCGCCGCCAGCGCGCGACCGCGGAGCACGAACAGCTCGACCGCGCGCACGACGCTGAAGAAGAGGATGCCGAGGACCGCGGAGACCAGGATCGTCGCCCACAGCTTCTCGGGTCCGCTGATGTACTGCTGGTTGAAGTTGATGATCGCCCGACCGAGCCCCTCCGGGATCCCGCCCGGCCCCTCGCCGATGATCGCCCCCACGATGCTCGCGGTCGCCGAGATCTTGAGCGCCGTGAACAGGTAGGGGAGCGAGGCCGGCAGCCGGAGCTTCCAGAACACCGCCCAACGGGACGCCGCGTAGGACCGCATCAGCTCCAGGGCACGCGGATCGGGCGAGGTCAGTCCGCGGATCCCGGCGATCGTCACCGGGAAGAACGTGAGGTACGTGGCGATGATGACGACCGATAGCACACCCTGGCCGAACGCGAACACGATCATCGGGGCGAGGGCAACGATGGGTACGGTCTGGCTGGCGATGACGTACGGCACGAACGCGCGCTCGAGCAGCCGCGAGTGGATGAAGATCGACGCCAGCGTGAGCCCGAGCAACGCTCCCACGAGGAACCCGAGGGCCGCTTCCCTCCACGTGTAGAGGGCCGCGCCGACGAGGAACTGTCCCAGCGACACGTCAGAACGCCGCTGGACGGGCTCGAAGAACGAGCCGAGGACCTCCCAGACGTGTGGCAGGGAGAGGTCGCTCGCCATGCCGATCCTGAGTGGTGGTCGATGTTCGAAGGACACGCCGAGCCCGAGCACGTTCTGTATCCGCCACGGGTCCCCGCCCAGGAACTTGACGCCCTCCCAGACGAGGACGATCGCAAAGGGGATCAGAAGTGCGAACAGAACGGTCCGGACCCGCCCACCGCGGGTCGTAACGGCAGCGTCGGCGATCCGCTCAGCCATCAGGTCCTCAGATTAGCCGCTCATCGGCGCCGGACCCGTCCGTTCCGGTGTGTCGCGCTCTTCGGTGTCAGGTCATCCCGGCCGCTTCTCGTCATCCATGCGACGATGCCGGAGCGGACCCCGGAGTCGGCGTCCGACTCGGTCGACGCGCGGAAGCATCGAGCCCGTGACATCGTCCGCCCAGACCCCACCACCAGCGCGTGACGCCATGACCCGCCGCTCGCTCCTGCTTCTGATCGCTCTGGCGTATGCCCTCGCTGCGCCCCCTGCGGCCGCGCACGCGGGCCCGCGGTCGAAGCCGCTTTTCTCGATGAACCTCTACCGCGCGGGCGACTTCGTACGGCAGTACACGACGAAGACGTGCGTGCCCGCGTCCATGCAGACGATGCTCAACATGGTCCGCCCGCGGGCCGATGGGACCGAGCGGACCCAGACGACGTTCTATCGTCTCGTCCTCGAACTGAGCCGGAACCCGTACGGGAAGCCCACCGAGAAGGGATTCGACCTCGCCCTCGACGCGATCGGGATGGGGCGCTACGACCTGCGGGGTGAGCGGACGCTCGAGCGTGCGCTCGACGTCGCGGCGGCGGCGATCGCACGGACGAACCGTCCCGTGGCGCTGTTCGTCTGGCGCGGCACGCACGCATGGGTGATGCACGGCTTCACAGCCACCGCGGACCCCGCGACGACCGACGAGTTCCGGGTCACCGCCGCCTTCGTCTCGGACCCCTGGTATCCGAGGACCAGCAGCATCTGGGGAGCCTCATCCGCGCCGAACACCAAGCTGACGCCGGCCCAGCTCAGCGTCGACTACGTCGCGTGGGTCGCGAAAGGTGGACGGAGCCCGGCACTCAACGGTACGTACGTCCTCCTCGTCCCTGTCGATCCGGAGTCTGCGAACGCACCGGTTTCGTCAAGCGGACCGGACATGGCCGGTAGGCGTGGCATCGGCCACCTCGGAGGCAGCGCGGAACTTCACGGCGGTCCTCAGCCTCACTAGCTCTCGCACTCGGTGCACCTGTCGCGCCGGGGCTCGCCGTCGAACCGGCGTCGCCGTTCCGCTCCGTCAGACCTCTTCGAGAGACTGGCCCGGCGGGTCAGACTCGTAGCGACCGGTCCGCGATGTCGAGGGCGCGGTCGATGATCGCGAAGCCCTCGGCCAGCTCCTCCTCCGTGATCGACAGCGGCGGGTTCGTCATGATCGTGTTCCAGCGCACGAACGTGTACAGCCCGTGGTCGCGCAGGTACTTCCCAACGGCCTTCATCTCGTCGCTCGTACCGTTGTACGGCGCGAGCGGCTGGAACGTCTCGCGGTCGCGGACGAGCTCGAGGATCCCGAACAGCCCGATATTCCGCACCGCGCCGACCGACGGGTGCCGCTGGTACAGCTCCTGGTGGTGCCGCCGCATCACGTCGCCCATCCGTCGCGAGTTCCCGATGAGGTCGTCCTGCTCGTACACCTCGATCGTGGCGAGGGCGGTGGCGCAGCCCATCGGGTGGCTGTTGTAGGTCAGCCCTCCGTAGAAGACCTTCTCCCGGAAGTGGTCGGCGATCCACTGGCGCATAGCGACCGCGCCGAGCGGGACGTAGCTGCTGGTGAGGCCCTTCGCGAGCGTGATCAGGTCGGGTACGACCCCCCAGTGGTTGACCGCGAACCACTCTCCGGTGCGCCCGAAGCCCGTCATCACCTCGTCGGCGATGAGCAGGATCCCATGTCGGTCGCAGATCTCCCGCACGCCCTGGAGGTAACCGTGAGGCGGGATCAGGATCCCGTTCGTGCCGACGACGGGCTCGAGGATGAAGGCGGCGATCGTCTGACCGCCCTCGTACATGATCACTTCCTCGAGGTCCCGAAGGCTTTCCTCGACCGGCTCGGGCTCAGGCCTCCCCCAGCGGTGGATCTCCGGGGCACGAACGACGCCGGAGACGCCCGTTTCTGCTGCCCATCGGCGCGGATCGCCCGTCAACGCGATCCCGACGCCCGTCGCACCGTGGTAACTCCGGTAGCGCGCGAGGATCTTGTGGCGCCCGGTCACCTGTCGCGCGAGCTTGATCGCGTTCTCGTTCGCTTCGGCGCCGCCGTTCGTGAAGAAACTGACGTTGATGTCGCCGGGGAGCAGCTCGGCGAGCTTCCGGCCGAGGAGCGCGCGCGGCTCGTGGGCCATGAACGGGTTGGCGTACGCAAGCTTCTCCGCCTGAGCCTTGATGGCGTCGATCACGCGTCGGTCCCCGTGGCCGATGTTCACGCTCATCAGCTGGCTGTTGAAGTCGATGAAGCGGCGGCCGTCGGGGGTGTAGAAGTAGACCCCTTCGGCGCGATCGACGGGGATCGGGTCTACGACGTTCTGCGCTGACCACTCGTACAGCGTGTGGCGCTTCGAGAGCTCGACGATGTCCTCTGCGGTCAGCGACCCAGGTGCTACCAGCGTTGCCACTCCCGATCACCTCGCTGCTTCTCCCACGCCGTCTCGTGCTTCCGCACGTTTCCCGTCGTCTCGCGATGCCGCCGACTATGCCAGTCGCGGTTGCTGCCCGCAACGCCGCTCGTCGTGATGCAGGCCACGAGAGCGGCACACGTCGGTGACGGCAGGGTCGGAAGGACGCTAGTACACTGGCCGGCTGCCAGCGACAGAGCGTCGTGGCGATCGTAGGAGGAGAGAGCGTGCGCAGACTTCGTGCGTCGCTCGCGCTGGCGGTCGCCGGCGCGCTGTTCATGGGGGCTCCGACGGGAGCCGGGGCGGTGACGAGGATCGCCGCCACCGACGGAGCGATCCGTCAGGACGTGGATCGCGCGTACGCCCTCGTGCGACTCAAGGCCGCGCCGCTCGCGACGAGCGCCACGACGAGGCCGCCGGCCGGCAGGAAGATCGACTTCAACAGCGCGTCCGTCAAGAACTACCGGGCGCAGCTGGCGGCCCAGCGTAACGAGTACAAGGCGTGGCTTCGCGAGCACGCACCGAAGGCTCGCGTGACCTCCGAGTTCGACGTCTCCCTCAACGCCGTCGGCGTGAAGCTCAACGGACACACGCTCGCGCAGATCTCGGGATCACCGGTCGTCGCACAGGCGCAGTATCAGGGTCTCTACCACCCGGTCGCCCACGAGGATCCCGACCTCGGTCTCATCGACGCGCTGCAGGCGTGGGCCACCGGTGGTGGCGCCGCGAACGCCGGACAGGGCGTGAAGGTCGCGATCGTGGACAGCGGCATCGACGTCACGCATCCCTGCTTCGACGACACCGGATACGCCGAAACCAACAATCCCGGCGCCCACGAGCCCTTCACCAACGACAAGGTGATCGTCGCGGAGGTCTTCCACATGAGGGCGCACGTCCTCGGGCTCACGCCGGAGGCGATCGACGACCACGGGACGCACGTGGCAGGGACTGTCGCGTGCAACCACCACACCCCTGCCGAAGTCGACGGCGTCGACATCCCCTACGACATCTCGGGGGTGGCGCCTCGCGCACTGCTCGGCAACTACAACGTCTTCCCCGGTCATGTCCTGAGCGCGCGGTCGGAGGACATCGCGAACGCGCTCGAGGCGGCGTACGCGGACGGGATGGACGTCGCGAACATGAGCCTCGGGGGTGGTTCCGCGGGGATCAAGGACCTGCTCGCGATGGCGGTGAACAACCTCGACCAGGCGAACATGGTCGTCGCGGTCGCAGCAGGTAACAGCGGACCCGGGCACTACACGGTCCAGTCGCCGGGGTACGCCGAGCGGGCGCTGACGGCCGGCGCGAGCACCGTCGGACACTTCGTCGGTGCACCGGTCACAGCCGGTGGCCGGACCTACGGCGCAGCCTCGGGTGATTTCGCCACCGTGACGACGGATCTCACCGCGCCGCTCGGCGTCGTGACGGGAACGACGAACGGGCTCTCGACCGCCTGCTCCGCGCTCCCCGCTGGGAGCGTCGCTGGCGAGATCGCGGTGATCAGCCGCGGCGGCTGCACGTTCTCGACGAAGATCCGGAACGCGCAGAACGCCGGCGCGGTCGTGGTCCTCGTCGCGAACAACGTGGCGGGCGACCCGACCGCGATGGGAAGCGACGGGAGTCCGAACCAGCCGACGGTCCCCGCGTACATGGTGAGCGTCGGGACCGGCCAGGCGCTCAAGGCACTGGACGGCCAGCCGGCGACCATCGACTCCACCCTGTCCTACTTCCGCACGGGCAACGACGACATCATGGCCGGCTTCAGCAGCCAGGGCCCGACCGATGTCGCATTCCGAGTCAAGCCGGACGTCGTCGCCCCGGGCGTCAACGTCCTCAGCTCGGTCACCCACCGCTCCTGCGATGACCCGCCGTGCTTCGCGTTCTTCCAGGGCACGTCGATGGCGACCCCGCACCTCGCGGGTTCGGCGGCCGTCGTGAAGAGCCAGCATGGGAGCTGGTCCGCGGCCGAGATCCGGTCGGCGATCGTGAACACCGCCGAGCGAGGGGTCCTCAAGGACTACCGGACCGGGACGACGATCGTCGACGACGTGAACGTCATCGGCGCCGGCCGGGAGAACCTCGCGAACGCCGTCCAAGCAGACGTCGTCCTCGATCCGGTCAGCGTCAGTTTCGGCGCCATCCCCTCGGGGTCCGGCCTCGACCGAACCGTCTCGGTCACGCTGAGGAACGTGAGCGGGTCGGCTGCGACGTGGCCGCTCGCGGTGAGCGGCACGACGGGATCCGGCGTCACCTACACCGTCAGCCGGTCGAGCGTGACGCTGGCCAACGGCGCCGCGACGACGGTCACCATCACGATGAGGGCCGCGCAGGGTGCGAGCTTCGACGACCACCAGGCGTGGCTCGAGATCGGCTCCGACGGTAGCGTCGCGCACGCGGCGATCTACACTTTCGTGAAGTAGCGCCGAGGCAGGCAGCGCCGGCGGGCGAGCGCGCGACGCGCGACCGTCCGCTTCGCGGCACCAGATGCTGAGCACGAGGAGGCCCCGGCTGATGCCCGGGGCCTCCTCGTTCCTGCCCGGCTTCGTCGTGCTCCTGTTCGCGCTTGGTTGTGGGAGCGCGGATCCGGGTCGGTCCACGCCGACGCCGGAAGCCATCGCTGCCACCTCGGCCGCGACTGCGGTCACGCCGACCTCCCTCGGTGCGACCACACCCCCTGGCGCCCCCACGGCCGTCGCCTCCGTCGACGACGCCCTCGTCCAGACGATCGTGGCGGCGGCCCATCCGCTGACCGGTGACGCACGTGACCATGACCCGCTGCTCGAGCTCGTGGGGGACGCCCGGCTCGTGCTCATCGGCGAGGCGTCACACGGGACGCACGAGTTCTATCGGGAGCGAGCCGAGATCACGCGGCGGCTCATCGAGGAGAAGGGGTTCGACGCGGTGGCCCTCGAGGCCAACTGGCCGGACGCCGATCGCGTGGAGCGCTACGTTCGGGGGCTCAGCGATGAGGACCGCTCGGCCGCCGAAGCGCTCGAGGACTTCCGCCACTTCCCCACGTGGATGTGGCGCAACCAGGACGTGCGCGGGTTCGTGGAGTGGCTCGCCGACCACAACCGCCGGACCGAACGCCCCGAGGACCGGGTCGGGTACTACGGGCTTGACCTGTACAGCCTCCCCGAGTCGATCGAAGCCGTCGTGGGCTACCTGAAGAAGGTCGACGGAGGCGCGGCGCGGCAGGTCGGCCGGCACTACGCCTGCTTCGACCCGTATCTGACGGAGCCCGAGCGATACGGGCTGACGACCGGTCCGGACGGCTCGTGCCAGGATGACGCGCTCGCGGGAGTGCGGATCGTCGAGCGCTTGGTCGATACGCCGGCGCCAACGCCCGCTGTCGGACAGCACCGGGAACTCGCCGAGGACGAGGCGTTCAGCGCCCTCCAGAATGCCCGGGTGGTGGTCGGCGCGGAGGAGTTCTATCGCGGCCTGCATCAGGGGGGCGAGCCGACGTGGAACATCCGCGACCGACACATGGCGACGGCGCTTGACGCGCTGATGGCGCACCTCGACCGCGACGGTCGCGAGAGCAAGATCGTCGTGTGGGCGCACAACACGCACGTCGGGGACGCGCGCGCGACGCAGATGGCTGGCCGCGGGGAGCTGAACCTCGGTCAGCTCGCCCGGGAACGGCACGGCGACGACGCCGTCCTCGTCGGCTTCACGACCTACACGGGGACGGTCCAGGCGGCGTCCACCTGGGCCTGCCCGCCGGAGCTGAAGGACGTGCGTCCTGCCATCCCCGAGAGCTACGAGGCGCTGTTCCACCGGGTCGCTGAGGCGGGACCGGATGACTTCCTGCTGACGCTTCGCGGTCGCGACGAGCCGGCCGCGGCGCTGCGACGGGGCCGGCTCGAGCGGGCGATCGGGGTCCTGTACCTGCCGGAGACCGAGCGGTACAGCCACTACCTCGAGGCGCGGCTGCCCGAGCAGTTCGACGCGGTGCTCCATCTGGATCGCACGAGTGGCGTCATCCCGCTTGATCCGCCGTCGCCGGAAGCCGAAGCCGGCGGAGACAAGACGGCCGCTTCCCTCTGCGGCCGGTGATCGCGTCGCGGCTGCGAACGCTCGTCCGGGCGGCACGGGCCCAGCGCGCCATCGGCGCAGCCCGCGCAGCTGGTCCTGTGCTCCGTCGCGTTCAGCCCTCCCGCCCCGGCTGATGCCGAACGCGCCCGCCCCCTTCCCCCACGTCCTCGACGATCCGCCGCCGCACCACCACAAGCTGCTCGACTACGGGGAGCGGCCGTACTGGTCCCCGGACGGGAGGCGGATCGCGTTCGTAGAACGCAACTTCGGGGACATCGCCGAGATCGACCTCGAGACGCGCCTTGTGCGGAACCTCACGCACGACCTCGGCGACCATCACTCGTTCCTGCGTGTGCTGTTCCTCCACAACGGCGACTACCTGCTGATCGGGCCGAAGGAGTTCAAGGAGCAGAAGCTCAGCCGACACGTGGAGTCGGAGCTCTGGGTGATGGACCGCGGGGCGAGACGGCCTCCGGTCCCGCTCGGTCGTCGCATGTACGAGGGCGCAGCCGTCTCCACGATCGCGGCCCGGATCGCGTACGCGGTGAGCGGACGGAACGACCCCGCGCTCGGGTCCGACGACCGATACGAGTGCCACGTGACCGAGATCGAGTACACCGAGGATGGGGCTCGACTGGGGGCGGACGAGGTGATCTACCGAGCGGAGGGCGGCTACGAGCCTGAGCCGCAGGATTTCCGACACGGGGACACCGAGGTGATCATGGCGGAGTACGCCTTCCTCCCGGGAATCCCGACCGACGACTGGAAATGCGTGACCAAAGGCGTCGAGATCGCGACGAGGAGGGTCCGCACCTATATCGACGAGCCGCGCGTCCACAACGAGTGCGAGGGGATCTTCCCGGACGGGCAGCATTGCTGCCTGGAATCGTCGGTCGACATGCCGACGGGCGGTCGCTTCACGATGAAGACCCGCGACCTCTGGAAGTTGAAGCTCGACGGGTCGGGAAGGCGGGTGAGGATGACGCACTTCTTCGATCGCCACCCCTGGCTGGCGACGAACTCGAACGTCAGTCCGGACGGGCGCTGGCTCGCGTTCATGGTCAACCTCATCGAAGACCCGCCGGGCTACGGGCGAGGTCTTGGGCTGCTCGACCTCGCCGCGTGGGAGAGGACACCGGCCGCGGAGAGTGGGAGGTGGCGCCCGTCGCCGACGGACCGAACGGGAGCGTGTGAACGGCGGTCGCAGGCGTCGAGCGGGCGGCGAAGGATGAGCGCGGACGCGTCCAAACGATCCGTCAGCTCGAATGGATGGAGAACGGATCGAACAGGTACATCAGCGATGGGCTGGTACAGCGAGGAAGGGAGCCGCGATCGTGGAATACCGGACGTTCGGAAAGACGGGGATCAGCGTTTCCGAGATCGGGTTCGGTGCGTGGGCGATCGGGGGCGACGCGTGGGGACCGGTCGAGGACGCAGATTCGATCTCTGCGATGCAGCGCGCGCTCGAGCTGGGGATCAACTTCATCGACACGGCAGACGTGTACGGCGACGGCCACAGCGAGGAGCTCGTTGCGCAGGTCATCCGCGGGCGTCGGGACGAAGTCGTCGTCTCGACGAAGGGCGGGTTGATGGGGCATCACCGCGATCCCGAGCGCGAACCCGTCTATGACCGACCGGAGAAAGTGGTCGAGGCGTTCGAGGCGAGCCTCCGGCGCCTCGAGACGGACTACATCGACGTGTACTGGTGCCACATCTGGTGGGACAAGCACGAGGAGACGGAGGCGTTCCTGGAGGCGTTCGAGCGCTTGAAGCGCGACGGCAAGGCGCGTGCCGTCGGCGTTTCGACCGACAGCATCGATCACGTGCGGCACTTCGACCGTGACGCCACGATGGACGCGGTCCAGCTGGACTACTCCATCCTGAATCGGAAGCGAGGATCGGACATCCTGCCGTACGTGCAGGAGCACGGACTGGGCGCCGTCATTCGCGGACCGCTGTTCAAGGGGCTGTTGACCGGGAAGTTCGGCGCGGACGCTACCTTCACCGAAGGAGACATCCGGCACGGCTGGCCGAACGAGCCGTGGTACGCGGAGAGCGTCGAGAAGGTCCAGCGCCTGCGCGCCCTCGAGCGAGACGACCGGACGCTCGCCCAGCTGGCACTCAGGTTCGTGCTCGACCATCCGGCGGTCTCGGTCGCCATCCCCGGCGCCAAGAACGCTTCTCAGGTCGAGCAGAACGCCGCGGCGTCCGTGAGACCGCTGCTCTCGGACGACGAGCGGCGGCTGATCGATGAGATCGCGCCTGCCGAGATCGTGGAGGTTGCCGCGGACGTCCGTTAGCGCCGGGCCTTCTAGGGCGCGCCGCGCGCTGTCTAGGGCGCGCCGCCGCTCCGCATCCCTTCGCGCAGGCGTGCGGGGATCCAGGTCGCGAGGAGGTCCAACAGCTCCTCACGCACCGAATCGAGGCCGTGCCGGCGCTCCCTCGTACAGCTTCAGCTCCTTCGGGTCACGGGCTCGTGCGAACACCTGCCGCGAGCAGGTGTCGGGAAGGATCTCATCGCTGGTCCCGTGGATGACGAGCATGGGCCGGGGGGCGACCTCCGGCGCGAGGTCGGTGCCGTACGTCTGTGTCGACATGGGCACCACGGCGCCGACGCGATCCGAAAGAGCGCCCGCGGCGATCACGACGGCGCCGCCGAAGCTATGGCCGATGAGGGCGACACGCTCGACGCCCTCCTGCGCGAGGAGCTCGACTCCGAGCAACGTGTCGAGCACGCACTCCTGGAGGTGGTTCGGGTGACGATAATGGAGCCGGAGGCCCGCGACACCTTCCCGCTGCAGCCGGCGACTGGCCGCGGGGTAGAGACCACGAGCAGGTCCGTCGAGACCTCCTCCGGCGCCACCCACCCACACTGCGCCAAGTCTCGGCGGGTCACCCTCGGAAAGGCCGCCGAGCACGGGGTGGAAGCGCGCGTCGATCTTGGCGGGCCCGGCGATCCCCGGCCAGTCGGCTCCGGTGCGGTTCGTGTGGAGCGTCACGGCCCATTCGTCATCGCCCACTTGCTGCCGGTCGGTCGCCGTCCATTCGAGCGTCGACGCCTCGTCCCGTTCCCGCTGCGTCCGCCTGCTGCGCATGCCGGTATCGTGACCGAGCCTCCATCGCCCCCACCGGACAAGCCGAGCGCGAGCCTATCGGGAGGGTGGCAGCGAAAACCTCGTCCCCGTGCCGGGGATCTCCGCCGCCGTCCTGGTCTAAGGGTCCACCACGAGCAGCTCCACGCCCGAGGCTAGAGTGGCAGCGTGACCGCGCGAGATCGAGGGAGCAGCAGGCCGCGAGACGCCCGGGACGGGGCGGTCGTCCTTGGGGACCTGCTGCTCGACGTCGTTCTCGCGCCAGCGGGTCCCCTCGAGCACGCCACCGACGTCCCCGGACGTGTCGTGCTGCGGCAGGGCGGATCGGCAGCGACGACCGCGCGCTGGCTTGCGCGCCTCGGGACGCCCACCACCCTTGTCACCGCTGTCGGGCGTGACGCCATCGGCCGCGCGCTCGTGGATGAGATCGAGTGCACGATGCTCACGGTCCGCGCACGATGGGTGCCGAAACTTCCCACCGGGCGGATCGGCGTGCTCGTCGAGCCGTCGGGCGAGCGGTCGTTCGTGGCGGATCGCGGTGCCGCGGACGGACTCGAAGCCGAAGATGTAAGACCGCGTTGGTTCCGCACCGCGCGGCTCCTCCACCTTCCTGCGTACTCGCTCCTCACGGACCCGCTACGGCAGGCGGCGACCCGCGCCGTCCAGCTCGCTCGCGACGCCGGCGCTCAGGTCAGCGTCGATCTTGCGTCGACCGGGCCGCTGCTCGCCGTCGGACGGTCGGTGGCTCTCGAACGGCTGGACGCCGTATCGCCGGACGTGCTGTTCGGAACGCAGCCGGAGGCCGAAGCCCTCCTCGCCGCGGCGCCGATCGAGGTGCTGCTCGAGCTGGCACCGGTCGTGGTGCTCAAACGGGGGCAGCAGGGGGCGCTGATCCTCGCCCGTAGCCTCCCGGAGCAGAGACTGGAGGCACGCCCGACGCGGATCCTCCCGTCGCCCGACACCACGGGCGCTGGCGACGCGTTCGACGCCGGGTTCCTTCATCTCTGGACACGCACCGGTCCCTCGCGCGGCATCCCCGCCGCCTCCGAAGCGCGGCGCCCGAACGCGAGCGGCCTGGGTGCGCTACTGCGGAGAGCTGCGGCCTCCGGGAATCAAGCCGCCGGAAGACAGCTCCGGTCCCACGCCCCGGAGCTCCCACTCGGCCGACTCCGGACCCACGCTGCCGGGTCTGTCCACCGGAAGTAGGGCTCCGACCGCGGTCACCCCGCATCAGCCAGAGGAAGCGCCGAGCGCGACCGCGAGCCGCGCGGCGACGCGGGCGTTGTTCAGGATGAGTGCTCTATTCGCGGCAACGGACGCGCCCTCGGTGAGTTCGGCGATGCGGGCGAGGAGCCAGGGGGTCAGACGCCACCCCTCGACATTCGCGGCGGTGGCGTCCTCGACCGCGCGCCCGACGGCGGCTCGCGCGACGTCCTCGGGGAGCGCTTCAGCTTCGGGCACAGGCACGCACACGAGGATCCCCTGCCCGAGTCCGAGCGCTCGGTGCGTCACGACGATCGCCGCCGCCTCGTCGAGGTCCCGTGCGGACGCCGGAGACGGAAGGCCGCTCGTCCGAGCGTAGAACCCGGGCACGTCGTCCTGGCCGATCGTCACGACCGGCACCCCCCGTGTCTCGAGGTACTCGAGGGTGAGCCGGACGTCGAGGATGGACTTCGGGCCTGCACACACGACGGCAACCGGCGTTCGTGCAAGCTCTTCGAGGTCCGTTGAGATGTCGAGCGTGGGTCCCGCGGCCGGTCCGGGGCTCGGGCGCGAGCTCGGATCAGGCGCTCCGAATGCCCCTCGATGGACGCCGCCGATGCCCCCGGTCGCGAACACGCCGACCTCCGCCGCGTGCGCCGCGATCATCGTCGCGGAGACCGTCGTCGCCCCCACCGCGCCCGACGCGAGCACGGCCGCCAGCGTGTGTCGCGCGACCTTCCGGACGTCCGGTTCGCGCGCTAGCCGTTCGACCGCCGCATCGTCGAGCCCCACGACGATCCGGCCGCCCGCGATGGCGACGGTTGCCGGGACCGCGCCGGCGTCCCGGACGGCTGCCTCCGCGTCCCGGGCGATCTCCAGGTTCCGCGGGTACGGCAGCCCATGGCTGATGAGGGTCGATTCGAGCGCGACGACCGGCTCGCCGTCACGGAGCGCGACGGCGACGCGCGGCGCGATGTCGAGGAAGCGGTCGAAAGCATTCGGGATCCCTCGATCGTGCCGCCCCTCCGCTCGGTGTCGGGCTGTAGTCCGCTCCTTCACCCGTCTCGGCCTGGGGTCACGTTGCCGCTCCCGGGGGCGAGCGCGTCCAGGGCGTCAAGGTGCTCCGTCGAGCCGTCAGGCGCGAGTGGGATGAGCGCGACGTGGTCGGCACCTGCGTCGTGCATCCGGTCGATCCGCTGGCGGAGCGCGGACTCATCCCCCCACGCGACCATCGCGTCGACGAGCCGATCGCTTCCCGGCTTCTCCCAGTCGAGCGGCTCGAAGCCCTGCTCCATCCAGCTCGCCTGATAGTTCGGTGCTCGGAGATAGGGCCCGAGATAGGCTCGGGCCGCTTCCCGCGCAGCAGCCGGCTCGCGCTCGAGCACCACTGGCAACGTGACGAGGAGTGCGCGCTTGCGTTCGCGCGGCGTCACGCCGTCAGCGTCCGCGCGCACGCCCCCGGCGCCGCCCGGGCGCGTCGGCCCGGCCTCCGCCCGATCGGCCTCGGTCGGACGAGCCGCTGTCCCGGTCGGGTCATCGGCGGTCCCGGTCACGGCGTCGAGCCGTGCCCGCATCCACTCGATCCGCTCGGATGTCACGAGATACGGGAAGGCGCCGTCAGCCTCTCGGGCGGCGAGCTCGAGCATCCGCTCTCGCAGGGCTGCGACGACGACGCTTGGCTCGGGCCGCTCCCCGTCGACGGGCCCCCTGTAGATCGCAGCGCGGTAGCCCGCGACGTACTCGCGCATCCGCGTCAGCGGCTTCTCGTACCGATGCCCGCGCACCTTCTCGGTCAGATGCCGATGCGACACGCCCAGCCCGAGGACGAACCGCCCCCCTGACGCCTCGTGAACCGTCATCGCGGACATCCGCATGGTGACCGGGTCACGGGCCCATATCGACGCGATGCTCGTGCCGAGCCCGATCCGTTCGGTCGCACAGGCCAGCTGAGCGAGAAGCGCGAACGGCTCGCGTGCTACCGTCTCGGGCACCCAGAGCGCAGCGAACCCCAGCTCCTCGACGCGTCGCGCGTAGTCTCGCGCGCGGGCCGCGGACAGTCGGTCGAGGTGGCCCCAGACGCCCAACCGACCGAGCGACAGCACGTTCAACGGAGCGAACGATAGCGGACCGGGCGACACGAGCGGTAGACCGTTCCGGCCCTAGACTCTCCGGACATGACGATCGACTGGATGGGACAGGGCGAGGTCGCGCTGCGATTGCTCGTGGCGTCGGCACTCGGGGGGCTGATCGGCCTCGAGCGCGAACTCCACGGCCATCCCGCCGGCACGCGCACGCATCTCCTCGTGTCGCTCGGGGCCGCGATCTTCACGGTCCTCTCGATGCAGGGATTCGCGGGGGACGTCGTCGACCCTACCCGTATCGCGGCGCAGATCGTATCCGGCATCGGCTTCCTCGGTGCAGGTGCGATCATCCGGAGCGGCACCTCCGTCCGCGGCCTCACGACGGCGGCGAGCCTGTGGGCCACGGCATCGGTCGGACTCGCTCTCGGTGCGGCTCAGTACGCGATCGGGATCGTCGGAACGGCCATCATCGTCCTGTCCCTCGGCCCCCTCCGACGACTGGTCCGGTCGAGGCAACGCGCCTCCCGCGAACAGACACGCCTCCGGCTGGAGCTGACACGCCTCGAGGCCCTGGGCGAGATCGCGCGACGGTTGGAGGCCAGCGGCGCCGATATCGCGACGCTCTCGACGCGCGACCTTCAGAACGGGCGCTACGAGATCGACGCTCAGCTCCGCGGCGACGGCGTGGGCAGGGAGGAGCTCGTCGCTTCCCTTGCCGCGCTGCCCGACGTCAGACTCGTCGAGACGGGGGACGCGCAGGAGTAGCGGGCGACATCGGCGTCAACCAGCCCCCGCTTCGGACGGCGCGATGACGCGGAGCTCTCCCTTCCTCGTCACGAACTCGACCGGCGTCGTGCCAAGGTCGTGAGAGTCAGCCCGCGACGGCAGCGGCCGGTGGCTCTCGATCGAGACGCGGGACGACCGATAGGTCTCGACCTTCGGCGAGTAGCGACGCCGCCCAAAGGCGATCGAGGCCAGGTGATGCAACAGCTCGAAGCGTGAGTAGCGGCGAAAGATCGCGACGTCGAACATCCCGTCGTCGAGCCTGGCATCCGGGGCGACGGTCAGCCCCAGCCCTGTGTACGGGCCGTTGCCGACAGCGACCATCAACGCCCGTGTGGAGACCGTTCGATGGTCGAGCCGCACGACCATCCGGGCCGGGCGATACCGGAGGGCGACCCAGACCGTCTTGAGCACCGAAACGTAGGATCCTTCATCGAATCGCTGTGCCTCGCGAAAGATCGCCGCGTTCATGCCCACCGAGCCCACCTCGAAGAACGTCGTGCCGTTCGCCTCACCCACGTCGACCGTCCGGACGTCTTCCCGGACGAGTACCTGCGCCGCCTCGTCGAGGTCGCGCGGGATCCCGAGCATCCGGGCGATGTTCATGACGCTTCCGAGCGGCAGGACGCCGAGGGCCGGCTTCTTCCCCAGCAGCTCGCGCGCCACGGTGCCGACCGTCCCGTCCCCGCCAGCGGCAACGACCATCTCGTAGCCGGCCTCGACGGCCTCGCGCGTGCTAGCCCTCGCCTCCTCCTCGGACCCCGTCGTGGCAAGGTCGTCACCCAGCCCGTGGCGCGCCATCAGGTCGGTCATCTGCTCGAGCGAGCAGCTGTTGGTGGAGATGCCGCCCTTGGAGCCCGAGCTGGGGTTCCAGATGACTCGGATCCTGCGTGAGGGGTTCGTGGATGCCAAAGGTTCTCCTGAGGTCGGCTGAGGGGGCGCTGGATCGACTTCACCCCCCTGATCGCGTCGTGACTTCGCCCCTGGCATGCGGCGCGCGGACGAGCGGAGGAAACCGTAACGCGTTCCTCGAGCCTCGGCACAGCGACGGAGGTGCGACCCCTCGGCACCTCGACGGAGGCGGGCTCGTCGAGCTCCTGAGCGGGGAGGGACTAACGAGAGCTCCGCTCCTTGAACCGGCGGTAGAGCGACGTGAGCCCGATCAGATAGCTGAAACCGAGGAGGTATGAGGCGCTGACGTCGGTCGGCCAGTGATGGCCCTGATAGACGCGGCTCGGGCCGACGAGCGCGACCAGCGCCAGCAGGCTCGACACGACCACCCGCCTGATCGCTCTTGGCCGAACGAGCGTATGGACGAGATAGGCGAGGAAACCGTACGTCCCGACGTATGTGATCGTGTGCCCGCTGGGGAAGCTCGAGCCGCCGAGCGGGGCGACGACGACTCGCAGGTCCGGTCCTTCGGGCCGTGCCCGCTTCATCTTCGCCTTGACGAACGTGGAGAGCAGCGCGCTCCCCCAGCTGAGCAGCTGGAAGACCGCCTCGAGTCGGAGGCGAAGAAGCCACATCGACGCGATGATCGCGGGCGGGACGACGCGGCTCTGAGGTGGGAAGCCGGGCCAGGACGCGGCCTCCATCACCTTCGCCACCCACGGGTGTCGCCACCGCTGAAGCCGGACGGTGACGCCGAGGTCGAAGTCGGCGCTTCGGTTCGCGCGCACTGCCGCGAAGATGCCGGCGAACCCGACGAAGGCGAGTACCGCCGCGACGAGGCCGCCGCGCCCCCGCCTCAGCGCGACACGTTTCGGCAGGGTCTCCTCGTCAGCGACTTGCTGTGCCCGCCGCACTCCCTGACCGACCGTCTCTCCGGCGGTCACCGTTCCTTCGCCTGCTCTCGTCGCCTCACCAGCACCTCCTCGCCCATCGTTGGCCCGATTATCACCGAGGGTCGCCCCCCTGCGTTGATGGACCGCCCGACGGGCTCCCATCGCCGTTGCTCCGCTGCGGTCCGCCGTCGTGACCGACTTCTGCGGCCCCTACCACCTTCCTCCGTTCGTGGGCGCGCGCATACATCGACACATCCACCCGGGCAACGATAGGACTCGCCGACCTCTTGACTGCCGGCTGTATCATTCGCGTGTCAGCACCCGCGGACGCGGGCATACAGCGCTCCGGCGACTCGACTCACTCCTCTCACGGTTCGCGCGAGGTAAGTCGCGGGAACCGAGCACGAGAAGGAGTTTTTTCTTTGTACACGGACACGACGATCACCTGCGCCGACTGCGGCCAGCAGTTCGTCTTTACAGCAAGCGAGCAGGACTTCTACGCACAGCGTGGTTTCACCAAGCCCCTTCGCTGCTCCTCGTGCCGATCGGCCCGCAAGGCGGCCCGGAATGAGGGTGGTGGTGGTGGTGGTGGCTACTCCAGCGGTGGCTACTCGGGCGCTGGCGGCTACTCCAGCGGTGGCGGCTACTCCAGCGGTGGCGGAGGCTACTCCAGCGGTGGCGGAGGCTTCGGCAACCGCGACCGAGCGCCGCGCGAGATGTTCTCGGCCACGTGCTCCAGCTGCGGCAAGGAGGCGAAGGTCCCCTTCCGCCCCACGAGCGGCAAGCCGGTCTACTGCAGCGACTGCTTCCAGAGCCGCCGTTAACGAGGCGGTGCGCGGCACCCGATCACGAACGCCCCGGAAACCCCGGGGCGTTTTGCTGCCCGGCGATCCAGCCGTCGCCGCACCGCCACCGACGCTTCGCCGCTCGAGCGGTCGCCGTCGGTCCTGTCGAAGCCGGGCCGGGGTGTAAGCTCGTCGCACGTCTGGACCTTCGGCAACGGACGCCGCGGCGACGGCGAGGCCGATAGTCGATACCCGGGTCCGCGGGAAGACGAACGACCGCTCCGGGGGCGTTTCCAGAGTTCGCCTCGCGCCGGACGCCAGGGCGTCCGAGTGCGACGTAGGGAGGTGGCCCATGCCGCGGATGGTTCGCGGAGCACTGCTCCAGGCTGAATGGACGGGCGACAAGGAGTCGATGATCCAGAAGCACGAGCAGGCGGCCTGGGAGGCGTGCAGGCAGGGTGCCCAGGTGATGCTGTTCCAGGAGCTGTTCTACGGCCCCTACTTCTGCCAGGTCCAGGACCCTCAGTACTACGGCTACACCGAGAAGATCCCGGACGGCCCCACGACGAAGCGCATGCAGGACCTCGCCAGGCAGACGGGAATGGTCCTCGTCGTGCCGATGTACGAGGAGGACGAGAAGGCGTCGGGGATCTACTACAACACGGCTGCGGTGATCGATGCCGACGGGTCGTACCTCGGGAAGTACCGCAAGACCCACATCCCTCACGTGAAGGGGTTCTGGGAGAAGTTCTATTTCCGGCCCGGGAACCTCGGCTATCCCGTCTTCGAGACGGCGATCGGGAAGGTGGGTGTCTACATCTGCTACGACCGCCATTTCCCGGAGGGGGCGCGCGCACTCGGGTTGAACGGCGCCGAGATCGTGTTCATCCCCTCGGCGACGTCGCGAGGGCTGTCCGAATACCTGTGGCGGATCGAGCAGGTGAGCCACGCGGTCGCGAACGGCTACTTCGTGGGGACGATCAACCGGGTCGGGATCGAGCCGCTCGGCGACGATGACTTCTACGGCCAGAGCTACTTCTGCGATCCGCGCGGTCAGTTCATCGGCGACGTGGGCAACGCGTACAAGGAGGAACTGGTCCTCCGGGATATGGACCTCGACAAGATCAACGAGGTCCGGCAGACCTGGCAGTTCTTCCGCGACCGCCGACCGGACGCGTACAACGACCTCGTCCGACCCTAGTAACCCGGCCATGGACTTCGGGTTCACGCTCAAACCCGATCACTCGGTCAACCGCGTCGTCGGCCTGGCCCGGCTCGCCGAGTCGGCGCGGTTCACGTACGGCTGGCTGTTCGACAGCCACGTGCTGTGGAAGGAGCCGTACCCGCTCCTGACGCTGATGGCGCTCAACACGGAGCGCATGCGGCTCGGGACCTGCGTCACGAACCCGGGGACGCGCGAGCCGTCGGTGACCGCCAGCGCGCTTGCTACCCTCAACGAGGTCTCCGGTGGACGGATGGATCTCGGCATCGGTCGGGGGGACAGCGCCCGCAGGGTGATGGGGAAGCCGCCAACCACCCTCGCGCGGCTCGAAGAAGCGGTGCGACTCATCCGCGAGCTCGTGGAAGGAAGGCCGGTCGACCAGGACGGGACCGAGCTTCGGCTGCCGTGGACGCGCGGCGATCGACTGCCGGTGTGGGTCGCCGCCTACGGGCCGATGGCCCTTCGAACGACGGCGCGCGTTGCCGACGGGATCGTCCTGCAGCTGGCCGACCCGGACCTCATCCGCTGGTTCGTCACGCAGCTGCACGACGCGTGCCGCGAGATCGGGCGTGATCCGTCGGAGATCAAGGTCATGGCCGCCGCTCCCGCTCATGTCGGGGACGTCGAAGGATCCCGTGACCGCGTCCGCTGGTTCCCCGCGCTCGTGAGCAACCACGTCGTCGACCTCGTCAACAGGTACGACCGCGCGCAGCTCCCCCCGGCACTGACCGGGTACATCAGGGACCGAGAGGGGTACGACTACCACCATCACGCGGAGGTCGGATCCTCGAACGCACGGTTCGTCGAGGACGAAGTCGTGGACCGATTCTGCCTCGTCGGATCGGTCGACGACCACCTCAGGAAGCTTCAAGAGCTCGCGGACGCGGGCGTCGACCAGTTCAACGTCTACCTGATGAACGGGGACGAGGAGCAGCAGCTGGGGATCTACGGCCGGGAGATCGTACCCGCGCTTGCGTCGGTGACTGCGTCCTAGGGGGCTGTTCGGTGATAGGGTCGCGCGGGATGTTGCGAGCGGAGGGCGATCGCAAGGCCGGCGCTGCGCTCCGTGTCGATCCGGTCGCGGATGCCTCCCTCCCGACGCGTCACGGGAAGTTCCGGGCGATGGCGTTCGCCGTGGAGGACGACCCGGCGGAGGTCCTCGCGCTCGTCTTCGGAAGCGCGGCCGAAGGCCTTCTGCCGTTGGTCCGGCTCCACTCCGAGTGCCTGACGGGCGATGCTCTCGGTTCCCTCCGATGTGACTGCGGCGAGCAGCTGGACGCATCGCTGAGGCTCATCGCCGAAGCGGGCTTCGGCGTCCTCCTCTACCTCAGGCAGGAGGGCCGGGGGATCGGCCTCATCAACAAGCTCCGCGCGTACGCGCTCCAGGACGAAGGTGCGAACACCGTCGGCGCGAACAAGCTCCTTGGTCTGCCTGTCGACGGCCGTCGCTACGTTTCCGCGGCCGCGGTGCTGCGCCATCTCGGGATGACCAGCATCAGGCTGCTCACGAACAATCCCGCCAAGCGTCGTGCGCTGCAGGCGGAGGATCTGCGGGTGGTGGAGCGGGTACCACTCGAGATGCCTCCCAACCCGTTCGACCGCTCGTATCTCGAGACCAAGGCCGCGCTGATGGGCCATCAGCTTCCGGCTGGACGAAGGAGGACGGTACCGGAGTCGGTCGGCACGACGACCCTGCCTGTGCTTCCCGTCTCGCCGCGACCCGTCCCATCCCGCGATCCGATCCTCCGGCCGTCGGTGACGGTCCACTACGCGCAGACGCTCGACGGCCGCATCGCCACGAGGACCGGCCACTCTCAGTGGATCAGCGGACCAGAAACGCTCCGGTTCGCCCATGCGCTGCGAGCGGCGCACGACGCGGTGATGGTCGGCGTCGGAACGGTCGTCGCCGACGATCCCCGCCTGACGGTCCGACACGTCGAAGGACGCTCGCCACTCCGGGTCGTCGTCGACAGTCAGCTCAGGCTTCCTCTTGCCGCGAACGTCATCCGAGACTCAGCCGCACCGACGCTCGTCGCGACGACTGACCGAGCGGCGGAGGAACGCGTCCGGAGCGTCCAGCGAGTCGGCGTGGAGGTGCTGGTCGTCCAGGAAGACGAGCAGGGACGGGTCGACCTGACACACCTCCTCCGGCGGCTCGGAGAACGAGGGCTCGAGTCGGTCATGATCGAGGGAGGCGCGCGCCTGATCACGTCGGCGCTGCGCCTCCGCGTCGTCGACCGACTCGTGGTGACGATCGCCCCCAAGCTGATCGGACAGGGGATCGAGGCGGTCGGGGACCTGGACATCGCTCGCCTGAGCGAAGCGATCGAGTTCGACAGGGCCGGATTCACGCGGCTCGGAGACGACCTGGTGTTCGATGGCAGCCTCCGGTGACTTCGAGGCATCACCGCCGCGTCGATCCGCCACGGCGGTCTGGTTCCCCACGCCCCGACAGGTCGCGCTGTGCGAGGAACGGCTGCCGACGGTGGGGCGCGACGACGTCCGCGTCCGCTCGATCGTCTCCGGCATCAGCCACGGTACCGAGATGCTCGTCTACCGCGGCCTCGTGCCGAAGGAACTGCCGCTCGACCTCCCGACCCTGAAAGGCTCGTTCGCCTTCCCCATCAAGTACGGGTACGCCAGCGTGGGTCGGATCGTCGAGGTAGGCAGCGAGGTGACCGCGCTCCGCGAGGGTGATCTCGTGTTCGTTCACCACCCGCACCAGTCGGAGTACGTGGTCCCCAGCTCGATGCCCGTGCCGTTGCCCGACGCTCTCGACCCTGAGGCAGGCGTCTTCCTCGCGAACGTCGAGACGGCCGTGAACGTGCTGCTTGACGCTCACCCGCGCCTCGGAGAGCGGCTCGTCGTCTTCGGACAGGGGGTCGTCGGGTTGCTGCTCACGCAGCTCGCGCGGCGGTCCGGAGCTCGCCTCATCGTGGCCGTCGACCCGATCGGCTCCCGGCGTTCGGCAGCCGTCGAGGCCGGCGCGGACGTCGTGCTCGGACCGGAAGATGACGTCGAGGGCGAGGTGCGGCGGCTGACGGACGGACTGGGCGCCGACCTGGTCCTGGAAGCGAGCGGTAGCCCGGACGCGCTCGATCTCGGGCTCCGATGCCTCGCCTTCCAGGGGACGGTGGTCGTCTGTTCCTGGTACGGGATGAAACGCGTCACACTCGGGCTCGGTGGATCCTTCCACCGGGACCGCCTGCGGGTCGTGAGCTCCCAGGTGTCGACGGTCGACCCAGCGCTTCATCCGCGGTGGGGCCCGAGTCGGAGGCTCTCGTTCGCTCGAGAGCTCCTGGGATCGCTCCGGCTCGCGCCATTGGTGACCCATCGGATACCCCTGGACCGTGCGGAAGAGGCCTACCGGCTGCTCGACGAGCGTTCCGAGGAGTCCCTGCAAGTCGTCCTCCGGTATCAGTAGCTCGATGTTCGAGGTCGGCGTCGTTTCCGGTTTCCGCGCGACTCACCGCCTCGTCGGCGATTTCGGAGCGGCGACGCGCGAGCATGGTCACGAGTACCGGGTGCAGGTCGCCGTGCGCGGACCGAGCGTCGCGCACGATGGGACGCTGTGTGACATCGGCTGGCTCCGGGACGTCGTGGCCGACGTCCTCGCCACGCTGGACGGCCGCGACCTCAACGACGTCGAGCCGCTGGCGGGCGCGAACCCGACGGCGGAAGCGGTTGCGGCGTACCTCTTCCGGGCGCTCGCACCGCGGACCGACGATCCGAACCTCCGGACGCTCTCCGTCGAGGTCTGGGAGACCCCGGAGGCGTACGCCCGGTATGACGGGGCCCTCCCCTATCCGGCCGCTGACCCCGCCCCTGTGCGGGCCGCGAGCCACACTGCTGACCCTGCCGCCGGCCGGATCACGGACCGCGGCCCGAGCTAGTGACCCTTTCCATCGGTCGTTCGTTTCGCAGCGGCTTCGCGGATGGCGTCGAAGAACAGCCGCGCCGACTCGTCCCAGGTCGGGCGCTCAGAGGCTCGCAGTCGCGCCGCCTCCCCAAGCCGCCTGCGGAGCGCCTCGTCGCCTGCCAGCCGCTCCAGAGCTGCGGCGAGCCCGGTGACATCGCCGGGTTCCGCGAGCAGCGCCTCCTGCCCGTCGTCGGCGAGGTAGGGGAGATTGCCGGCGCGCCAGCCGACGACCGGCAATCCGGCAGCCATCGCTTCACCCCACACCGTCCCGTACGGTTCGCGGACGCTTGGCAGGACGAACACGTCGGCGCCGCGATAGAGCGCCGCGACGAGCACCCGCGAGACCGGGCCATGGACCACGACTCGGTCCGACAGGTCCGGTTCGCTGAGCCGCCCCCGGATCCGGGCGGCATACGACCGATCCGCGCTGTCGTCCCCGACGAGGTGGAGGACCGCGGCGTGGTCAGGCAGCCGCGCGAACGCGTCAAGGAGCTTGTGTATCCCCTTCCGCGGCACCCAGTTCCCGACGCACAGGACGGCGATCGCCCGCCCGCGTCGGAGGTCCAGCGATCCCCGTTCCTCGGGTTCCGCGACGTCCCGGCCCGGCGGCACCACGCGGAGGCGTTCGGCAGGCACGCCGTCGGCGCGGAGCGCGTCGGCCAGCGAGTCGCTGGCGACGAGGAGACGCTCGACGTGTCGATAGGCGAGCCGGTCGAGGCGAGCCTGGAGGAGCGTCCGCAGCCGGCCGTGATCGATCCCGCCGGGAGGCTGGTGGAGCATCGCGACGACGGGCAGATCGGGTGCGCCGCGCGCGAACCAGGGCCACGCGAACGCGGCCGCGATGCTGTCGAGGACGACGGCATCCGAGGACAGACCACGGGCGTCCGCGAGCAGGCGGCGCGCGTCGATCGCAGCGAGAGGGAACGGGCGCTCGGGGAATGACAGGAACCGGAGCTCGACGCCGTGTCGCGGAGCGGCTTCCGCCATCCGAACGTGGTACAGGTACCCTCCCGTCAGGCGCCCCGGGTTACCGAGCGTAACGAGCGAGACGACGAACGTGCGCGTCATCCACGTCGCCCCCACGCCGTTCGGGAGCGACGGCCTGTTCGGAGGCGGCGAGCGCTACCCACTCGAGCTAGCGCGGGCGCTCGCGCGCCACGTCGACTGTGAGCTCGTCACGTTCGGCACGACGGCTGGCAGGCGACGCAACGGCGCTCTCCGACTCACGACCCTTCCGGCGCACGGTCACCTCCACGGCCATCCCGCCCACCCGCTCGCTCCCTCGCTCCCGCGGGCGCTGGTCGGCGCCGACATCGTCCACACCCATCATATGAGGAGCACTCCGAGCGGTGTCGCCGCCCTGACGGCTCGCGTCCGGCGGCAGCGAGCAGTCGTGACGGATCACGGCCTCCAGGGAAGCGACTGGGGCGGCCTGCTGCCGCGGCTGTTCGACCGCTTCCTCACGGTCTCCTCGTACTCCGCGCGAGAACTCGGCGCTCCCGCGACCCGAACGAGTGTCATCTACGGCGGCGCGGACCCCGACCGCTTCTTCCCGGACGACCGCGTCTCGCGTCGCGGGATCCTGTTCGTCGGGCGGCTCACTCCGCACAAGGGCGTCGACCGTTTGCTGCAAGCCCTCCCGGCCGGCGCCGAGCTGAAGGTCGCAGGCTCCTTGGGTCACGACCCGCAGCTTCCGGAGCGCGATTACCCGTTGCTTCTGCGGCGCCTCGCCGAGGGTCGCGACGTCGAGTTCCTTGGCCCCGTCCCCGAGACCCTCCTGCCCGTGCTCTACCGTGAGGCCGCAGTGCTGGCTCTGCCGTCCGTGCACCGTACCTGTTACGGCCGCGAGATCCGCGTGTCGGAACTCCTGGGACTCGTCGCGCTCGAGGCGATGGCGAGCGGGACGCCGGTCGTCTGCAGCCGGGTCGGCGGTCTCGCCGAGGTCGTCCAGGACGGCATCACCGGCTTCCTCGTCGAGCCCGGGAACGTGGAGGAGCTCGGTGGTCGGCTCGAGCAGGTCCTGACGGACCGTTCCCTCGCCGCCCGGCTGGGGCGGAACGCCCGCGAGCTCGTGGTGGAACGGTTCAGCTGGGAGGCGTGTGCGCAACGCTGCCTCGCCGCCTACACGAAGCTGCTCGGACCGACGGGGCAGACGACGACCGCTCGTGCCGCAGACGCGTGACAGGCGACCGCGGGATCCTGCTCGTCCGCCCCGACCACCTCGGCGACGTGCTGCTGACGCTGCCGGCGGTCGCGGCGCTCCGCCAGCTGCTGCCGCGACGGCGGATCACATACCTGACGCCTGCCGGTGTTTCGGACGTGCCGAGGCACTCGCCGATCGTCGATGAGATCGAGACGCTCGAGTTCCCCGAGCCGACAGCCCCCGCCGACCCGCCCGGCTGGTCTGCCGTCGTCACCGAAGCCTCGCGGCGGTTCGAGGAGCGGTTCGAGGTCGCGATCCTGTTTCGCCCGAGAGATCCATGGTCCGGAGCGCTCGTCGCCCGCGCGCGCATCCCGGTCCGGGTCGGCTTCGACCATCCGGAGACGCGCCCGTTCCTGACTCACACGCTTCCCGTCCCCACCCGGCGGCACGTCGCCGTGATGGGCCTTGACCTTGTCGAGCTCGGAGCGGAATGCCTCGGCGCGCGCGTACCCCCGACACGCGCACCGCTTCACGCCGAGTTCAGGACGACGCACGACGAGGAGCGGGAGGCGGAGGAAGCCCTGCGCGACGTGGCGTCGGTCGGATCGTCCCCGATCGTCCTTCACCCCGGATCGGGCTGGCGGCTCAAGAACTGGCCAGCGCTCCGGTGGGGGCTTCTCGCGTCCGCGCTGGAGCGCCGCCACGGTGTGCCGCCGCTGCTCGTCAGTGGCCCCGGCGAGGAGGAGCTTGCGGCCTCCGTCGTGACCGCGAGTGGGTGGCAGGCAGAGCGACTGCCACGCGTGCTGTCGCTGGGCGGCCTGGCAGCGCTTCACGGACGCGCCCGCGTCGTTGTCGCGACCGATAGCGGCCCTCTCCATCTCGCAGCGATGGTGGGCGCGCCGGTCGTCGGGCTCTACGGCCCGTTCGGGCCGGACCTGTTCGCGCCGCTGTCGCCTTCCGACCGATCTCGGACGGTCAGCGTCGACCTTCCCTGCAGCCCCTGCGGGACACTCGTCACCCCACCGTGCGGCGCGGTCACCGAGCCCGCCTGCGTGACCGGGATCGGAGTCGAGCGGGTCGCGGCGGCAGTGTCGGAGCTCATCGCAGCTGCCGGTCCTGCCGACTGACGGATCCAGAAAAGCGAGGAGGCCTCCCGGCGGACCCGGGAGGCCTCTCTGGAACGTCTCAGCCGATAGCCGCTACGGGCAGCCCGTCTTCGTGCCTCCGTCGGCACCGACGTCGCAGACGTCGGTTCCCAGACCGCCGTAGAGCCTGTCGTACCCGTTCTGCCCGTACAGGTAGTCGTTCCCGGCGGCGCCGATGAGCGCGTCGTTCCCGTACCCGCCGTACAGCTTGTCCACCCCCGGGCCGCCGTTCAAGACGTCGCTGGCGGCTGCGCCCGAGATCGTGTCGTTGCCGCCGAAGCCGCAGATCACGTCGATCCCGGTCGTGCCAGCCAGGGACTCACTTAGCGCGGTCCCGAGTCTCGTGCACCTCGAGGCCTGACCGGCCGGATAGACGGCCGTCGTCTCCGCCCGCCGCACGTTGTTCGTCGTGTTCCAGTCCCCACCCGGGGGCACGACCGTCGCCGTCGCCGTGACCTTGCCGGACGAGATCGGCCCGACCGTGATCACCCTCGAGGTGGAGGCGCCGGAGGCGAGCGTCCCGAGCGAGCAGACGACGAGCCCGCCGATCTTCCGGCCCCCGTACGCTGTCCCACCTGAGAACGAGCAACCGCTGGACGCGCCCAGGAACGTCGCGTTCGTCGGGACCGCGAACCGGAGGCTCACGGACGACGCCGTGATCGGGCCGTTGTTCCTGACGGTCGGCCGGTAGACGAGGTGGTCCCCGACGGCGACCGGATCCGGCGCGTCGGTCAGTGCCGTCACGGCGAGGTCCGGTGCCGGAGCGCAGGTGTAGATCCGGACGTCGTCCATCTGCCACCCACCGACCCCGTACCCGTTGTTCCCATCGTCCGTCCCGAGCCGCCAGCGGAACCGGACCGCCTTCCCGGCAAGGCCCGAGAGATCGATGCGGGTCCCGGAGTAGCCGGCGCTGTAGTTCGCGAACGCCTGCCTGCCCTCGAGCGGATTACCGCCCGCCACGCCGTCGTTGTAGATCGGGCCGATGTACGACATCCCGGTCGGCATCGGCAGCATGAGCGATCCCGCATCGGTCCAGGGGCCGCCATCGGCGCTGTACTCAAGGACGCCGCCGTCGAAGTTCCCGAAGTTCCAGTTCGCGTCGTACCCGTACTCGAACGTGAACGCGTGCCGGAAGTGGAGGTATGCGTTCGAGGGCAGCGTCACGCCGGGCGTGAGCGTCGCGTCGATCACCCCTGCCGTCTCCCGCTCCGCGCCGAACAGCGACCAGATCCCGGTCGTGGCGTACGAGGGGTCGCGGGCCCAGCCGCTCGAGAACGCCCATGACGGGCGCGCGGTTTCGAAGCTGTCGAAGAACAGGATCCTGGGCGCGTGGGTGCTCGTGGAGCACACCGGCGCGTCATACGACTGCGCCTGGTACTTGGCCGGCAGGACGTTCATCTCGGTCGCGTCGGCCGCCTTCTTCACTTCGCCGCAGTTCGCCGCCGTGATGCCGCTCGTCCCGACGAGCGTGTGACACGCCTGCTGGAGCGCGTAGTAGAGGTCGAGGTAGTCGCTGCCCGACGTCAGGAGGTTCGTCTCGACCTCGTACCAGATCCTGGCCGCTCTCTCCATCCCGATCGGGTAGACCGTCCGGCCGTTGAAGGAGCCACCGTCCGTCATGAGATACGCCGCCTTGTTCGCGACACCGCTGTTGGAGTGGACGCCGCCGTTGTCGAAGTAGTCGCTCTCCGGGCCGTAGTCCACGTACCAGCTGCTCGTCATCTTGTCGGGGTTCCCGAACAGCGTCGGGTCCTTCATGGAGCGGAGCGCGCCGCGATAGACGTCGTAGCCGAAGACGTCGGGAGCGTCCTCCCCGACGAGCCACCGCGCGGCGGCGCTGTCGTCGTCGTAGGTCCCGTGGTCCCTGGACAGGTCGATGAACTCTCCGAACACGTCCGAGAGCGCCTCGTTGATCGCGCCGGACTGGTAGTAGTAGAGGAGACTCGACTCGTGGTCCGTCACGCCGTGCGCGAGCTCGTGCCCGACGACGTCGTCGGCGTTCGCGAAGTCGTCGCCGTAGACCATCTGGATCCCGTTCCAATACGCGTTCGGATACGGGCAGGGACTCGACATGTCGCAGTAGCGGACCGTCGAGCGAAGCGCCATCCCGCGGCCGTCGAGGCTGTCCCTGTCGAAGCGGCTCCTGAACCAGTCGTAGACGGTCCCGGAGTAGTCGTAAGCACGGTCTACATCGGGCCTCCCGGTCGGGCCCTGACCCTCGCGTCGCGTGTAGCTCGAGGTGCACGCGTCGCTCGAGCTCCGGACGTTCGCCTTGTCGCAGACGTACCGGACCTTCGCCTCGTGGATCTGGTTGAAGTGAAGGGCGACGCCACCTGCCTCGGCGTCGATGAGGACGAGCTCGCGGATCGGATCGAGGTCACCCGCCGTCACCTCCGTCCGCCAGACGAGCTGGGCGCCAGGCGAACGAGATGGATCCCGCGGACCGCCGAGCAGTCGTGGATCGTAGATGGTGAGTTCGGGCATGGTGGCGTCGAGCGCGTCCGCCGAGACACCGTGCGCCGTCGCGATAGCCTGTCGGGCGGTCCGGCTCGCAACTGCGGCAGTGACCTTGGGCGTCGCGCCGAGTGTCAGGTCCGGGAGGATCTCGCCATTCGCCGAGAGGATGTTCCGGGAGGCGTCGAGGTTGACGCGCAGCTCAGCCGCGAGGACAGGGACGCCGCGGTGGAGCTGCTGGAAGCGGACGTTCGATCGGCCGTCCTCCAACTCCTTCGACGCCATCAGCCGCAGGTCGCGGGCGTCGTCGCGGAGCCCGAACGCTCCGCCGTGTCTCGCGAGGAACGCTCGGGCGGCTCGCTCCGGGCTCTCGTTCGCGCCGACGCCATCCGGACGTCGCATCGCCCGGTCGGGGTTCGCTCCGATGAAGCTCACCTTGCCGGTCGCCGCGTTCCGCGCGATCCGCTCGGCCCCGAGCTGCTGCGCCAGTTGCCGATCGCTCTCGGCCACGCCCGGCGACGGGTCCCGCGCGAGCGCGAGGTTCGTCCCGAGTGGTGCGGCGAGAGCGGCGATCAGCAGCGCCCGAAGAAGTCTTCCCAGCATCAGCGTCCCTTTCTGCGGGCCGACGGTGTCGGCCGTCTCTCCGTTTTCGAAACCCTCCGGCGAGGCCCACCCGGGCGACGCGGGGCACGGTGCCGACGCTAGGCGACGCCGACGCCTCGCGCCTCGTACGAATGACGTATCCATCGAAGGCTTCTCGGCATACGTCGCGACCCGATACCTGTCGGAGACGACGACGGATGCATCGAGCAGATCGCGGGGACCGTCGCGGGCATCAACGGCGCGGTCAGCTCGACCGTCCATGTACATCCTCGCGGCGGAGCCGCGACCGGTCGGGTGACGGCGCTGACGCAAACGTAAGCGGTCGCGCGCGCCGTTTCGTCGGGGAGCTCCCTGAAAGTGCAGGGTCACCGCCTCGCGGCACCGCCCCGCGACTGCCGTCGTGCGGGGGATCCTCGTGGACGGCTACGATGGCGGATCGCGACAAGAGAGCGGGAAAGCGACGCCACGCAGGGAGAAGCGAGATGCGCACGCTCATCAGCGGAGGGACGATCGTCAACGCGGACGGGTCGGTCGAAGCCGACGTCCTCGTCGACGGACACACGATCGCCGCCGTCGGCCGGCTGACCGCTACCACCGACGGGCTGGGGGGGTCGGGCGAATCGGGACTCGCGGGGCAGGTCGACCGGCGGATCGACGCAAGCGGTAAGTACGTGATCCCGGGCGCGATCGACGTCCACACGCACATGGAGCTGCCGTTCGGTGGCACGGCCGCAAAGGACACGTTCGAGACGGGGACCCTGGCCGCGGCCTTCGGCGGCACGACGACGATCCTTGATTTCGCGGTCCAGCCGCGGGGCGGGTCGCTACGCGCGGGGCTTGACGCGTGGCACGCGAAGGCCGAGGGGAACTGCGCGATCGACTACGGGTTCCACATGATCATGAGTGACGTCAACGAACAGACGCTGGCGGAGATGGACCAGCTGGTGGCTGAGGGCGTCACGGACTTCAAGCTGTTTACCGCCTACCCCGGCGTCTTCTTCAGCGACGACGGCGCCATCTTCCGAGCCATGAAGCAGACGGCGAAGAACGGCGGGCTGATCATGATGCACGCGGAGAACGGGCTGGCCATCGACGTCGTCGCCGCCGAGACCCACGCCGCGGGCAAGACGGATCCCTACTACCACGGCGTCGTGCGCTACCCGATCTTCGAGGGCGAGGCGACGAACCGCGTCATCCGGCTTGCCGAGGCCGCCGGCGTGCCGGTCTACATCGTCCACCTGTCCGCGCGCGACGCCTTGAACGAGGTGCGCGCGGCACGCGACCGAGGCGCGAATGCCTTCGCCGAAACCTGCCCTCAGTACCTGTTCCTGTCGCTCGACGACCTGGGGAACGGGTTCGAAGGCGCGAAGTACGTCTGCTCGCCCCCGCTCCGCCCGAAGGACCACTGGGATGACCTGTGGAAGGGGCTCGTGAAGGACGACCTCCAGGTCGTATCGACGGACCACTGTCCGTTCGATTTCGAAGGGCAGAAGGAGCTCGGTCGAGGCGACTTCCGCAAGGTCCCGAACGGCCTGCCAGGCGTGGAGGACAGGGTGGACCTGCTCCACGACGGAGGCGTCGTCGGCGGCCCGCTGACGAAGGAACGGTGGGTGGAGCTGGTGTCCGCCGCCCCGGCCCGGTTGTTCGGGCTCGCGGGACGGAAGGGGGTCATCGCGGCCGGCGCGGACGCCGACATCGTCGTCTACGACCCGAACCGCCGGCACACGATCAGTGCGTCGACCCACCACATGAACGTCGACTATTCCTGCTACGAGGGGCGCGAGGTGCAGGGCGGCTCCGACGTCGTACTGTCGCGGGGCAAGGTCATCATCGAGAACGGTGAGTACGTGGGACAGAAGGGCGACGGCCGCTTCCTGAAGCGGACACCGAGCGAGTTCTTGAGCTAGGGGACCCGAGGGCAGGCGCGAAGGGGGCGCGTCCGGGCCTGTGAGGGTCCGGCGGACACGAAGCCGGCGCCCTCGAGAGGGGTGCTCCATCCAGGTGGATGGATGCGTCACTCCCGAGGGCGCCGGCTGGGCTTACTCCGGGATCAACCTGCGTCGACGGTCAACGCCCTCCGACCGCAGGTGGTGCGCTCGGCACTAGCAGCTTGGACTGGCGGCCGGTGACGCCGCGCCGCCTGCGCCGCCAGCGCCCGGGCTTGCGCCCGGACTCGGGCACGCTCCGGTCGTCGCCGCGCCGGCACCGCTCGCCTCGCCCCCGCCACGGTCGATCACGCGACCGGGGCCCTCACCGCCGCCTCCACCACCGGGGGGCGGCGGGCTTCCGCCCCCGCCTTGGGCACCGCCACCACCGCCAGCGCCACCGCCGCCCTGGCAGGCCGCAAGGGCGAAGACCATGGCGAGGCCGGCGATCGTTCGCTTGATCTCCATCGGACCTCCTCCAAACTCTGTGCCCCGTCGGGCATCGCTGCGAGCCGCGGGTGGCGGTCGCGCTCCGAAATGTAACCTCGTGACGGGTCGGAGGCGCGCTTTCACGCGCCACGGCCGTGCAACCGGTGGATAACAGGTGGCCCAACGTGCATCCCCGGGTAGCGAGCGTTTCGCGAGCGGTCGGCGAGCGTTCTGTGGCTGCCGCCCCATCCAGCCCCCCGAACCGTCGATCCCCTCTGATCCCCATCCCCACCGTCGTACAATCGCCCGACACCCTTCGATCGGAGAACATCATGACCGCCATCATCGAGAACGTCCGCGAGAGGGTCGGCGCTAGCGCCGGCACGCTGAAGAACTTCATCGGCGGCAAGTGGGTGGACGCGCACGCGACGGAGACGCTGCCGGTGTTCAACCCCGCCACCGAGGACGTGCTCGCGCACGTCCCGCTCTCGGGACCGGAGGACGTGGCCGACGCGGTCCGCGCTGCGCGCGCCGCGTTCACTGACTGGAGCGAGGTCCCGGTGCCGGAACGCGTCCGCTACCTCTACGACCTCCGTTCCGCGCTCCTCGACGACCGCGAGCAGTTGATCCGTCAGGTCGCGACCGAGAACGGGAAGATCTATTCCGACGCCGCGGGGGAATACCGCCGCGGGGTCGAGGTCGTCGAATTCGCGATCGGGATGCCGACGCTGATGGCCGGCTACAACGTCGAGACGGTGAGCCGCGGCATCGACACGATGATGGAGCGCTACCCGCTCGGGGTGACCGCCGCCATCACCCCGTTCAACTTCCCGTTCATGGTGCCGCTGTGGACGCTCCCGATCGCGATCGCGGCCGGGAATAGCTACATCCTGAAGCCGTCGGAGCGGACGCCGCTGACTGCCCAGAAGATCATGGAGATCTGCAAGCAGGTCGGCATCCCCGATGGCGTCGTCAACCTGGTCCACGGGGCATCCGACGCCGTCACCTCGATCTGCGAGGATCGCGACGTGGACGCGGTCAGCTTCGTCGGCAGCGCGCGGGTCGCCAGGATCGTGTATGAGCTGTGCGGTCGGAACGGCAAGCGCGTGCAGGCACTCGGCGGGGCCAAGAACCACATCATCGTGATGCCCGACGCGGTGGTGGAACCCTCCGTCGCCAACCTCTCCGAGTCGGCCTTCGGGAACGCGGGCCAGCGGTGCCTGGCCGGATCGGTGATGACCGTGGTCGGCGAGGCGAAGGACAAGGTGCTGCCACGCGTCGTCGAGCGGGCCGAGGAGATCAAGCTCGGCTTCGGGCTCGATGAGGGGACCGACATGGGCCCCGTGATCCGCCCCGATGCCCGTGAGCGGATCCACAAGTACGTCGAGCAGGGGCTCGACGAGGGCGCGCACATGCTCCGCGACGGTCGGGCAAAGGTCCCCGAGAAGGGGTTCTTCGTCGGCCCCACCGTGATAGAGATCGAGCCGGAGTCGGTGCTCGCGCGGGAGGAGCTGTTCGGACCCGTACTGTCGGTCCTCCACGCGGATGACATCGACGAGGCGATCCGCTACCTGAACGAGACGAACGAGTACGGCAACGCGAGCTCGATCTTCACGAGCTCGGGAAGGGCGGCTCGCGAGTTCCGTCGGCGGACGCCGGCGGGGATGATCGGCATCAATGTCGGTGTGGCGGCGCCCGTGGCGTTCTTCCCGTTCAGCGGCCACCGCAATTCGTTCTTCGGCGATCTCCACGTGACCGGCCGCGACGGCGTGGAGTTCTTCACCCGCAAGAAGACGACGACGACGCGCTGGTTCTGAGCCACGGCGGCAGCGGCCGGCATCCACATCGGCCCTCGCTGCTCGCGTGGCTCATCGGAAGAAGGGATACGCGGGCCGAAGGCCCGGCACAGCAGCTAGAGGTCTCGCTTGAGGCGGGCTGGAGCGTGCGAAGCGTGCTCGGACGGAGGCGCATCGCGACCTCCCCCCGGCTCGGACGGAGAGGACGTGCCGCCCCAGGTTCCGGCTTCGACGGGCCGATCGATCCCCTCTCCCTGGCGACGTCTCGCTGACCGAGCGACAGACGAGCCACGTACCGACACCAGCAGGACGCCCCCCACCACTGCCAGCGCCACCGATGCCAGCCCCTGCTCGACGTTGAGCGGGCCGAGCAGCGGGTCGTCGCGCCAGGTGAAGCCGACGACCAGCCGACCCAGCAGCCACCACGCGAGTGCGAGAAGGAACGCGGTCGCCGGCGCGGAGCCGGCGAACAGCCGTCGCGCGAGCGCGGCGTCAGCCCTTCGGTCGCCACGGGGACCGGGACCGCGCCGTACGTCGCGCGTCGGTCCGCCCGCCGTGATCCCCCAGACGCGCAGCGTGAAAGGGATGGCGGACATCGCCCAGACGCCCTCGTACATCTGCGATGGGTGTGCCGGGACGGAAGGCGACGGACTCCGCCACGGCCCCGGGCCGGTGAACGCGATCGACCACGGGGCGTCGAACGCGATTCCCTGCCCGCCTCCCCCGAGGACCTGGGCGAGCTTGCCGAGTCCGACAGCGACGAGCAACGGCACGGCGGCGACACCCGCCCAGCGGCGCGCCCGCCCGTCGAGCAGGTTCGCGATGTAGAGACCGGTCAGCGTCCCACCGAGGACCGCGCCGAGGAGGGAGAGGCTTCCACGTGCAGGGTCCAGGAGCGCGAGCGGGTCGCGTCCGTACACGTCGAGGAAGTCGATCGCGTGCACGATGCGTCCGCCGACGACCGCCCCGGGCACCGTGCCGAGCGCGACGAACAGCAGGTCGTCGAGTCGGAGGGGCTCCAGACCGCTCTGCGCGGCCTCGCGGCGCGCGACCAGCGCGGCCGAGACGAGCGCCACGAACGACGCGGCAGCGACTCCAAGCACCTGCCAGGGGACCGCGAGCCCGCCCAGCCTGGCGACGGGGTCGAACGCGAGCTCGATGGCCGCGATGATCACGCGGGGATCAGCCGCGGCCCGCTTCCTGCTGCGCCATCGGCTGCACCGCGATACCACGTCCGCGGAACACCGCGGCGCCGGCCGCGGCCGCGGTCAGCAGCGTCAGTGCACCTCCGACGAACAGAGCCACCGAGACCCCGCCGAGGGTCGCGAGCGTTCCGGCAAACAACGCGCCGACGGGCGTGGAGCCCGCGAACACCGTCGTATAGACGCTCATCACGCGGCCGCGGAGCACGTCGGGGACAGTCAGCTGGATGACGGTGTTCGCGGTCGCCGCGATCGCGATCACCGCCCACCCGAGCACGACCATCAACACGATGCTGAGCGCGAAGACGCGTGACAGGGCGAGCAGGATGAGCGCGGCGCCGAACACGGCGGCGCCCACGACGACGAGACGTAGCGTCGGCCGACCGCGGAATGCGATCGCGAGTGCCCCCAGCAACGACCCGACGCCCGCCGCGGCCATCAGGAACCCGTACGTGTCGGGTCCTCCAGCCAGGACGTTGCGGGCAAGCACCGGCACCGTCACCTGGAAGTTCATCCCGAACGTCGAGACGAAGCCGAGCACGCTGATGGGTAGCAGCACCGCAGGTGTGTGCCGCACGTAGGAGAGACCCTCCCGGAGCTGCTCCGCGACGCCGGCGAAGCTCCGCTCGAAGCGCGCCGTCGGTGGCGTCCGCAGCTCTTCCTCGCGCAGGAGGACGAGCGCGATCATCGCCGCGAGGTAGCTTGCGGCATTGATGTAGAAGCTTGCCGCGAGCCCGGCGATGCCGATGAGGATCCCGGCGAGCGCCGGGCCGATGATCCGCGCGCCGTTGAAGACGGCACTGTTCAGCGCGATCGCGTTCGCGACGTCCTCGCGACCGACCATCTCGACCGCGAATGACTGCCGGACGGGCATCTCGACCGCGCCGATGACGCCGAGCGTGAGCGCGAGTGCATAGACGTGCCACGTCTGCACCGTCCCCGTCCCCACGAGCAAGCCCAGCACGAGGGCCTGAGCGAGGGAGAGCGCCTGGAGGATGATGAACGTCCGGCGCTTCGGCAGCACGTCCGCGATCACGCCGCCGAACAGTCCGAGCAGCAGCGCAGGCGCGAACTGGCACGTGGCGACGAGGGCGAGCGCGAGCGGATCGTTGGTGAGCTCGAGGACGAGCCACCCCTGCGCCACGCCCGCCATCCACGTTCCGATGAACGAGACGAGCTGGCCGGACCAGTAGAGGCGGAAGTTCCGGTGTGAGAGCGCCCGAAGCCCGCGAGGCCAGCGGCGACCGGCGGCCGTCAGCCGCATCTGGCGTCGTCCTCCATCGATCGCGCTCTTTTCACGCCATGCCCGACCCGTCGCTGCTGTCCGCGCCACCGTCAACGCCAGCGCCGTGAGAGGACGCCACTCCGACCCCCCCGACCCCCCCGCTCGCCCACGATGACAGGCGGCGCGCGACAGACTCGATGAGGTCGATCGTGGGCATCACGCCGACCCGGCCGGTATCGATCGTCAGGTCGTAGTGACTCGCGTCGCGCCAGTCAACCCCGAACAGCCCCCGCAGATAGCCCGCGCGCGCAGAATCGACGGAGCGGCACAGCTCCGCCAGGGAACGTTCGTCGGGCCGCGTCTCGGGCGGGATCTCCTCGACCTGGGTCAGCAGATGGCGAACGCGCGTCTCGAGGGCGGCGTGCAGCTGGACGTTGAGGACGTTCGGGCGCCGACCGAGGATGAACGCCGCCCCGCGGCCGACGATGACGGCGTTCCCGCGAGCTCCGGCCTCCTCGATGACGGCGCGCGTGAGGGCCGCGAGGCGCTCGTGGATGGGTGCGGTCGGGATCGCGCCCGAGGGGATGGGAGGCATCGTCACCTCGGGTCCGCTTGCGGCGAACGCCGCGACGACCCGCTGCCATAGCCCGGGCATCCGCTCGTCATACCCGACGGCTTCCTCCTCGGGGATACCGGACCGTGCGGCGACGAGCCTGACGACCTCCCGGTCCAGGAACTCCGCGTCGAACCGCTCCGCGAGCGCCCGCCCGACCGGTACGCCCGCGGCGCCGAACTGCCGCGAAAGCGTGATGACGGGCACGCGTCGGCTACCCCGCCGCCGGCCGTCCGGCCGGCTGCTGCGCGGACTCGGGGATAGCAGCCGGCGCGGGCTCTTCGGCCGTCATCGCCCCTCCCGATGCCGGCGCGACCTCGACGGACGAGAGGCCGAGCTCCGCCGCCTGCTCTGCAAGCTTCTGGACCAGCTCGCTCACCGAGTCGGCGGACGCCAGGAACGCCGATCGTTCTTCCTCGGTCAGGTCGATCTGGATCACCTCCTCGACGCCGCCCCGGCCGAGCTTCACCGGCACGCCCACGAACAGCCCGTCGACGTCGTACTCCCCCTGGAGGTACACAGCGCACGGAAGGATCCTCTTCCGGTCGCTCAGGACGGCGTCCACCATCTGGAAGACCGATGCCGCCGGGGCGTAGAACGCGCTGCCGCTCTTGAGCATCGAGACGATCTCCGCGCCGCCGTTCCGCGTCCGGTCGACCAGGCGCTCGATCTGCTCCGGATCCATCAGTTCGGTGATGGGGACGCCGGCGACCGTGGAGTAGCGGGGCAGCGGGACCATCGTGTCACCGTGGCCGCCGAGCACGAACGCGTGGGTGTCCGTGACCGACACGCCCAACTCCCGCGCGATGAACGTCCGGAAGCGGGCGCTGTCGAGAACGCCGGCCATCCCGATCACACGCTGCGGCGGGAACGCGCTCGTCTCGAGGGCGACGTGACACATCGCGTCGAGGGGATTGGTGACGACGATCAGGATCGCGTCCGGCGAGTGCGCGGCCGCCTGCTGCACGACCGACCGGACGATCGACGCGTTCTTCGCCATCAGGTCATCACGGCTCATGCCCGGCTGGCGTGCGAGACCGGATGTGACGACGACGATGTCCGAGCCGGCGGTGTCTGCGTAATCGTTGGTGCCCGTGATCTTCGCGTCGTGTCCGACGACCGGCGCGGCCTGAGCCAGGTCGAGCGCCTTGCCCTGGGGCATGCCCTCGACGATGTCGAGGAGCACCACGTCAGCGATCGCGGCCTCGAAGATGCGCTGGGCGGTCGTCGCGCCGACGTTGCCGGCGCCGACCACGGTCACCAGTGGACGAGGCATTCGGTCTCGCTCCTTTCGTCACGGTACGCTGCAGGGGGCAGATCGCCCGCGAGCGCGGAGGAGGACGAGGGTGGCCGAGGGAGCAGGGCCGGGGGGGCCGACTCGCGACGCGCGCGCAGACGTGCTCCATTCTACCGACCTCACTCCGTCGCACCCTGCCGGCGAGGGCGAGGCAGAAGGGGCGCCCGAGCCCACCAGCGCGTCCGAGTCGGTGCCGGCCGGGGCGGGCGCCGGCAGCGGCGACCCGTCCTGGCGGCTCGATACCATGGCCGTCCACGCAGGCTTCGAGCCGGACCCGCTCACCGGTGATGTCGCGCCGCCCATCTACCAGACGAGCACGTTCGAGCAGGAGGCAGTCGGACGTCCGCGAGGCGGCTGGGAGTACGCGCGGACGGCGAACCCGACGCGCT
>JADDQH010000084.1 GCA_016781485.1 Chloroflexota bacterium
GTCCTAGTGCCGCGTCAGGCCAAGGTTTGCGTCGTCGGTGGCGTGACTCCGAGCCGACGGTAAGGGGCAGGCGCCGTCGCCGGCTCGTGCAGGGGGGTGCTGGGCGGATCCAGATCGGCTTGGGCGACGGCGATTCCCTACGACAATCTCTTGTGTACGCGCAGTCACGTCTCAGGGCTCGACCTTCGTCTTGAGCGGTCAGACTGGCTTCGCAACCTCAAGTTCACCGGGGGCAGTCCGTGCATCCGCCGAGCCATCCGGCCGGAGCGCGACCGTACTTGGCATCAGCACGTTCCCAGACGTGGCCGAGGGCACTCCGAGGTTGCGGTCCATGATCTCCGTCACTCAAGGCGGGAACAGTTCCTCAGGCGATCCGGCGCACCTTGATCGGGTCGTCGAAGCCGTCCACGATCATCACCCCGGTCGAGCCGCTGGCGTTGATTGTCACGGCCGGGGCGTACCGGTATCGATATCGGTAGCGGTACCCGACCTGCTGCCAGACCTGCCCGTTCTGCAGCTTGTAGACGAACTCGTCCCCGGTGCCGTTGAACTCTCCGTCAATGCGTGACCTGATGGTCATCGTTCTCCTCCCAAGGGTTCGCGACGTCACGAGCTTCCGTGCCGAACGTACAGAGAAGGTGTGACATCGAATCGGGGAGGGGTGGAGTTCGTCTGTCGTTGTCACCTCCCGCTGCGAGAATCGAGATCGCCGAGAGGAGACCGACGTGCCGACTGCAGCAACCCGCCTCATACTTGTCGTCTCGTCGTTCTCGCCACTGTGGCTGGCGCTCGGTCTCCTCGAGTATCCGGGCGCCGGCTGGGCCGCTGTGCCGATGTACGCCCTCGCCGCCAGCGGCCCGCTCGCGCTCTGGTACTACCTGCGGTCCGTCTGGCGGATCGCGCCGACGTCCGAAACTGTCGTGTCAGCATTTCGTCGGGAGCACGATCTCATCGCCTATGTGGCGACGTACTTGGTTCCGTTCGCGTTCGTGACCGCCGACGGTTGGCGACCCGCCGTCGTGCTCGGGTTGTTCCTCGTCGTCGTGATCGGGCTCGCAGCCCACTCCGGCCTCTACTACGTGAACCCGCTGCTGGCCGCAGCCGGATTCCACCTGCACGAGATCGAGACGGCGGCGGGTAGCGCGGCCACGCTAATCACGAAGAAGCGCTTAATACCGTCGGGGACGATCCTGCGAGTCCGTACCATCGACCGCACTATCTACGTGGACGCCGCCGAAGCGGAACGAACTCGATCATGACCGACGTCATTCCCACCGACAGCAACATCCGCGTTTCGATGCTGGGATCGGACGGTGACGGCTTCCGGGCCCAGCGACTCGAACCGATGGGGGTCGAGCTTCGCGAACAGTTTCGGGCCGCCTGCCTCTCCGCGGTCGCAGACCTCGAGAAGCGTACGCACGTGCCGTACGCACCAGGTCGGAAGCCCGATCGCCACGAGGCGGCCGCCGCGGCCTTGGACGATGTTGCGCCGCTGCAGGCCGCGCTCGGCTCCGTCGCCCAGCCGGGACAGCTCGACATGTTCGACCCGGACGGGGAGTTCGCGAAGCACGTGGATCTCTATGTCGTGGCGGTCGAGACCGATCCTCCCCAGTACTTCGTGCGGAGCACGTCGCGGAGAAAGCGCCTCCGGCAGACGAACCGGATCGCAGCAGTTCTTCGTGGGCAGGTGTTCGAGACGCTCGAGGACGATCCGCTGCTGTTCGATCTGACCTTCGACGCCGTCGTAGTGGGCGCCGACGTCTTCATCCTGAACCAGGCGAGCTTCGAGCGGTCACTGGGGTTCCTGGAGGCTGCCCGACAGGCGGCGGAGTCCATCGTGACCGCGGCGATCGCAGGGCTCCAGATCGCCAACGAGGCGGACTTCGTCGAAGCCGTGACCACCGACGTCAACATGATCGCCAAGACACGCTCCATCGCCCGGCGACTCGAGGATCCGACCTACGCCGAGCGGATGACCGTCGAGAACCTGCTCACCGTCAGCGAGAAGCACTCGGAGATCCACCTCGACTGGGAGGACGGCGACGACGGAAGCCGAAGCCTGGTCTTCTTGCCGGGACCGCAGCACCGCTGGCTCATCCTCAAGCTTCTCGACGACGACTACGTCCAGTCCCTCGTGACCGAGCTGGTCTACGAGTCGAACTCGAAGCACCGGCTGGAGTGACGGCAGACCTTGCAACCGCCCTGACAAAGGGGAAGCGGTGCTGCGTCGCGACGACGAGAGCGGATGCGGCACCACGGATTCGATTCCTGCTGCCTCGCTCCATCCCGCCCCGGATCTGCCAGGGCCAGTATCTTGGAGCCGTGCACCATGGACCGCCGCAGTAGGGCAGTCCGAACATGTCGGATGAACTGGACGGCCTCCTAGCGCGGGTCAATGACCCCGCGTTACGTGCCGATCTGCGTGCACATGTTCGCCGCATTCGGGCGAAGCGGACCTTCGGTCTGGTCTTCGAGTCGCACCTGCCGGAGCGGATTCGCCTTCCCGAGCACCCGATCCGTGCGAGCGTCAAGGTCGCGTCTCGCGATGACACCGACAGCTCAGCGTTCCAGGTGCTGAGGGTCGACGACGGCAGGGCCACCATCCGCAAGGTTCGCCATCCGGACGGAGCGACGCTGTCGTCCGAGGAGCTGGCCGAGCTTGTCGACGAGGAACGTGATGTAGATGCCCTTGTCGTGATCGCGGACTTCGGGGAGCCGGTGTACCCCGGCCTTCGCCGCCTTGGGTCGGAGGATCGCGGGGCGGACAAGCCCGCTCATGTCGTGATCAAGGGCGAGAACCACCACGTTCTCGAGGCGCTGCAGTTCACGCACGCTGGCAAGGTCGACTGCATCTACATCGACCCCCCATACAACACCGGTGCCCGTGACTGGAAGTACGACAACGACTACGTCGATGAGACGGACGGCTACCGGCACAGTAAGTGGCTTGCCTTCATGGAGCGACGACTTCTCTTGGCGAAGCAACTGCTGAACTCGGATAACTCCGTGCTCATAGTCACCATCGACGAGAAGGAGGTCCATCGGCTTGGACTGCTGTTAGAGCAAGTGTTTGGTGGGTGTCGGGTTCAGATGGTGAGCATCACCATCAGCCCCCGTGGGACGAGTCGCACGAACGAATTTTCTCGAATCGATGAGTACGCATTCTTCGTATTCATCGGACGGGCCGGGGTGGTCGGAACCAGTGACGGTCATGACGCTGAAGCGCGCTGGCAGTACCTCCGCCGCGACGAACGCACAAGCGAACGCGCGGCCGGGCGGCCGAACCAGTTTTTCGCGATCTACGTCAACGATCAGACTGGTCAGATCGAGCACATCGGGGAGCCTCTCGGACCCGCGGCTGGCCGGGACTCAGCTCCGGCGCGCCCGGGGTGTACGGCAGTGTTCCCGGTAAAGGCAGACGGGACGGAGATGGTCTGGGGTCTTACCGGACCCACGCTGGCTGACGTTGTGGCGAAAGGCTTTGTGCGTGTGAGTCCCGGTCGTCACCCCTACCAGCGGTACACCATCTCGTACCTGAGGGGTGCTGCGAAGAATGTTGCTAAGGGTCGCTACAAGGTCGTGGGTGAGCGCAATGATGGCTCAAAGGTTGTCGTCCTCGAAGGAGGTAAGACGGCGAGGCCAACCACGGTTTGGCGGGAGACGGCGCACGATGCGGGGACCTACGGGACCAGCCTCGTGCGCGCTCTCATCGGCGATCGCCATTTCCCCTTCCCTAAGTCGCTCTACGCCGTCGAGGACACGCTCCGCTCAGTGATCGCCTCTAAGTCGGATGCGGTCGTTGTCGACTTCTTCGGCGGTTCAGGTACGACCGCCCACGCCGTCGCCCGGCTCAACCGCCAGGACGGGGGACGCCGGCACTCGATCGTGGTGACCAACAACGAGGTCTCCGCCGAGGAAGCGACCTCGCTCAGGAGCCAGGGGCTGCGCCCTGGAGACCCGGGGTGGGAGGCGCTCGGCATCTTCGAGCACATCACCCGACCCAGGATCACCGCAGCCATCACAGGGGAGACCCCGGACGGCGAGCCGGTGAAGGGCGAATACAAGTTCACCGACGAGTTCCCGATGGCGGAGGGCTTCGAGGAGAACGTCGAGTTCGTGGAGCTGACGTACCTCGACCCGGACGACATCGAGCTGGACCTTGCATTCGCGGGGATCGCTCCGCTCCTATGGCTCCGTGCAGGAGCAACGGGGCCTGTGCTCGACGAGTGCCTGGACTCGTCGGGTCGTCGCAAGCCCTACGCGTGGACCGAGCGGTACGGCATCCTGTTCAATGCGGACCGGTGGCGGGTCTTCGTCGAGAAGCTGCCAGAAACGGCGACGACCGCCTTCGTCGTCACCGATTCGCAGGCGACGTTCGCCGGCATCGCGTCCGAGCTTCCGAGCCACCTCGACGTAGTTCGCCTCTACGAGAACTACTTCACCACGTTCCGGATCAACGAGGGCTACGCCTGATGCGCTACGAGTTGATGGACTACCAGAGCACTGCTGCAATCGACGTGCTGAACCGCCTCCGCCGGGCTCGTGCGGACTGGGCCAATGGGGACCGGTCGTCCTTCGCGCTCTCGGCGATCACGGGCGCGGGTAAGACCGTGATCGCCACCGCTGCCGTCGAGGCGGTGCTGTTCGGGTCGGCCGACCTCGGGTTCGACGCCGACCCCATGGCCACCTTCCTCTGGATCACCGACGACCCGGCACTGAACCGCCAGACCCGCAACCGGATGCTCGATGCCTCCGACCTTCTGGCCCCGAAGACGCTGGTTGAGATCGACGACGGCTATCTCAACACCGAACTGGCCCCGAACCGGGTGTACTTCCTCAACATCCAGAAGCTGTCGAAGACGAGCCGGCTTGTCCAGTCCGGGACCAACCTCCGCCAGGTGTCCTTCTGGGACGTGCTTTCCAACACGATCCGGAGCGAGAAGGCGACTCTGTACATGATCCTCGACGAGGCGCACCGAGGAATGAAGCGAGCCGCCGATCGCAAGACGATTGTCCAGCGGCTCATCCACGGCGAGACCGGCTCGAACCCGCCCGTGCCAGCCGTGTGGGGGATCTCGGCGACCATCGACCGGTTCACCAAGGCGATGGGGGAGACCTCGGATCGGACCGGCTACCCGCACGTCGTCGTCGACATCGACAAGGTGCGGGCCTCGGGGCTCGTCAAGGACGAGATTGGCCTTGAGCAGCCCGACGAGAAGGGGACATTCTCCACCACGCTGCTACGCGACGCGGTGAGAGCGATTAGGTCGTTCGGAACACGCTGGGCGGCGTACTCGCTGGCGGAAGGCGAACCGGCGGTGCTGCCCGCCCTGGTGGTGCAGGTGCCCGACAAGGCCAATGAAGCGAAGCTCGGCGAGATGGTCTCCGTCATCGAGTCCGAGTGGCCAGAGCTTGCGACCGACTCCATCGCCCACGTGTTCGGGGAGCACGAACCCATCGTGCTCGGTTCCCGGACGATCAACTGGGTCCACGCAGAGTCGATCCAGACCGACAGTGACATCCGAGTCGTCCTGGCGAAGGAGGCGATCTCGACAGGATGGGATTGTCCCCGAGCCGAGGTTCTCTACTCGGAGCGTCCTGCCACGGACGCCACCCACATCGCCCAGGTCATCGGTCGAATGGTGCGTCAACCGCTCGCGCACCGCATCGCCACCGACGACGCCCTCAACTCGGTGTCGTGCTACCTGCCCCTGTTCGACTCCAAGAAGCTCGCCGCCATCAAGGACGAGCTGGAGGGCAAGGGCGCCGACAACGGCGAGCGCAAGGTCGGACCCCAGGTCGTGCGCGCTCCCGCGGTGTTCGACCGGAACCCGAACATTGACCCCGAAGTGTTCGAACTCATCGAGACCTTGCCGAGCATCCCCACGCCCGACGGCTCGGCCAGTCCGCTTCGGCGAGCGAAGAACCTCGTCCGACTGCTGGCCGACGACGGATCGGGCGTCGCCCTCCTGCCTGACGCAGATGCGGACCTCACCAGGCTCCTCAACTCCCGCCTCGACGGGCTCGCTGCCGAGCACGCCGAGGCTGTCGCGGACGGTGTGAGGGACCTGCGCACGGCGATCGTGCGAAGGGAAGCCGTCACTCCGACTGGGCAGAGCGGCGGCTCCACCAGCCGGCTCATCGAGACCCACGCCAAGGACATCGACCGCGACACCCGCAGGATCATCAACGCTGTCAGGGAAGGTGTCGGCAAGGGTTACTACGCCTACCGCGCCGCCAGGGCCGATCCGAGCGAGAGCCGCTTCGACATCCGAGTGGAGGTCGCTGCGCTGCTCAGCGTCGAGGGCGTGGTCGCCAGCATCGAGTCGGCGGCAACTTCATTCGTCCAAGAGCAGCTCGCGAAGTTCGCCGTAGAGATCAAGAACACCACCGGAGCCACAAGAGACGCGTACCGGAAGGTTCAGGAGCAGACCGCCGCCGCCGAAGCCGTGAGGATCGAACTCAGGGCCAACGAGAAGGCAGCTACAAAGAACGGCTCCGGGGGCGACCTCCCCACCTTCAAGGGCCACATCTACTCCGACGCTGACGGCAACTTCCCTGCCGACTTCAACGACTGGGAGACCGAGGTCGTCACGCGGGAGATTGACCGCCTCTCGTTTGTGGCCTGGTACCGGAACCCATCACGGGCGATGCCAAACGCACTGCGGATCGCCTACCGCGACGACGCTGGCTCCTGGACGAGCCTCCAGGTCGACTTCCTCGTCGTGTCCCGCCGAGACGACGGGACAATGGCGGTGTCGATTGTCGATCCCCACGGCGATCACCTAGCGGACGCCAAGGGGAAACTCCGCGCACTGGCGGCCTTCGTCGAGACCCACGGCGACTGCTTCATCCGGGTGGTCTCGATCGCCAAGGGCTCGGACGGCTCACTGCGGGCGCTGGACCTCCTTGAGGCGGAAGTCCGCGAGGCAGTTCGTGAGTTCGACGGAGCCAAAATCTCGGCGCTGTACGATTCCGCCGCAGCCGCACCGTATCTCTGAGAAGCGGCACGTCGTGTAGCTGCTCGTCCTAGATCCTGCGTGCCACCTCCGCAGTGGAGGCCAGCGACGTGGCGTACGAGCGGATGAGGGGGTGTGGCCTGACGGCTTGACCATCCCCCGAGTCCGGGGGTCCGCTGCCGCTCAGCGGTGCGGCCCGAGGGGGGTGCTCTTCGTCGACGCCGACGACTGCGCCGAGGCCAGTCCCGGCTGGGACGCCGACCGCGACCACTGGCTGGGCCCGGACCGCTCGTCGCTGCAAGCACTTCGAGCCCGAGCTGGCGTCAGACCCTGTGAGCGACCCCGATGGTCTGCCCGTCCTCCGGCTGGAGATCCTGCCGGCCGGCTTCGAGCGGGTGCTGGCCAGCGCCGCCGAGGAGGACGACGAGGCGCTCACCGAGGAGGAGCGCTGGTTTGCCGAGCGCGTCCGCTGCGCCAACACCGGCCGCGCCTACCGGGCGGACCTGGCGGACTTCGCCGGCTGGTGCGAGCAGGCGTCCCGTTCAGCCCCGCAACCTGTCACGGTCGTCGGATCCTACGGGCTCTTCGAGCGACCCAGACGTGGCGCCGATACCTGAACGATGAGCGAGAGCCATAACGGCGCCGGAGCTAATGCCGCGTCAGGCAACGTTTGCCCTGTCCTCGAACGGCCACCTCCGACGAGCCTCACGAATGGTCGATGCTATGTGAGGATCGACATGGGCCAGCGCAGTCCTGATTTCGGAACAACGCGACCGGGACAGCTAAGCCAATCAGACCGGCACCACGTCAACCTCGATCACCACAAAGGCGGACGAAGGATAGCCTGCCGGAAAGATCCCATCCATCTGAGCGAATCCAAGCAACACGCCCTCGTCGACAATACCATCCGGCAGTTGCAAGCCGCCGGGATGCGCGGCGTTGTAGATCCGTGCTGATGCTGGGACGTAGTCGAGGTCGAAGCTACGCCTGTCGTTAGCAAGTGTCGCAACGTCGTAGACTTCCCTCGGAACTGCGTTGTCGGCCGTTATCCGCGCCTGGATCGTGAAACCGTTGGCGATACCATCGGGCAGTTCGAACCTTATCCGAGTGTTTCGCGCCTCCCTTGTATCCCGGTCATTCATTGCATCGCTGGCTCCGTTCACGATGTAGGCCCTGATACGGTAGCGCCCATCGGCCCCGGACACCTTGTCTTGCCAGGCACCCGGTGCCGAGTCAGAGCTGCGTTTGACATCCAGAAAGGCCAACTCGTTCCCGTAAACTCTTGTATTGACTATAGAGTTGAAGTGCGGCCCATCAAGGAAACCAACTTGGTTCTCCGCCCCGTTAAGGGTCGTCCGCGTCGGTCCATAACCACTGCTCGCTTGAGCACCCGTCTGTGCGACTGACTGGTCGACACTTGACGGACCCTTGCTCGAGTCGTGGCTGAGCCGCATAGCTCCCAACACAAACAAGCCAAAGGTCGCCAGGCCCCCAAGCACCACCACGAACTGCACCCATCGGTTTTGGTTGAATCGGTCGACAACGTTCCCTAGGTGCCACGACCTCGTCTCCGCCATCGCCGACATGATAGAGGGTGGCTTTCCACAGCAGCAGGCCGTCCGCACACGCTAGGCGTATCGACGTGCGCAGCCGCACACGCGCGGTTCAACCCGGAACCCGAGGCTCCTGGGTCACAGGTGGGACCGTCCCTGATCGCCGGATCGCAGCGCTAGTACGGAAGTTCGTCAGGTCTGCAGTTTCGGAAATCGGGATCAGGCACTTGGTCGAATCGGACCGCAGTGATCGTCTCTCGGTCTTCCAGAATCGCTCGTGCGATGCGATGCATCCCGTCCATCACTCGACCATCGGGCCCGAGGATGATGGGGTACGACAGGTCGACCTCCTCGATCAGCCGGACGTGTTCGAGCACCTTGCGTACGGTCGGCTGTGTCGCCTCATCGAACCAGTACACGCTGTCGACCTCCGCGATCGTCGCCACGGGGATCTCCTCGGTGGGGAACGAAGCAGTCATCGCGATCAGACGGTCGACGTCCCACGCATCGAGACCGTTTGCCCCCAGCCAGAAGTGGTACTGCTTCCGCACGTCTCCAGTTTCGCCGCTGGCACCGCCGACGGGCTGTCCCCGAACAACCTGATACACGGGTGATCGTCCGCGCCTCTCGTTCCCCGCGGTCCCTCACGATCACCCGTGTTATCAGGCGTTATACGAGCCCGAAGGGCGGGGTGATCTTCGATCACCCGTATAACGCCGGCTCGGAGTCACCGCGACCATCCGAACGTTGCCTGACGCGGCACTAACTCATGCCGTCATCTCGAGCCGCCGCCTCGACCAAGCGTGCCGGCCCGTCGGTCCGCCCTGCTGTCGCACCCGCATGGGAGACTCGGGGACATGGCTACCTGTGCAAACCCAGACTGCCCTGACGCCGACGAGCCGTTCTTCCTGAGGGAGAAGCGCCACGTCTAGATCATCGAGCACGAGTACCACACCACGGGCGAGCAACCGGCCCTAGGCACCGTCCTCCACCCCTTCACCGCCGTGGCCTGCTCGCTGCGTTCTGCCATGGCTGCCCTGGCGCCAGCGGTGGAACGGGAGCAGCGGGAACGGGAGCGAAGCGCAGAAGGGCTGGAGCGGATGTTCGGTGGCAGATCGGAGGACTGATGGAGTGGACGTGCTACGTCTGTAGTGAGCACATCGAACCAGATGACCGGGAGTGCATCCGGCTCGAAGGCATCACCAAGCAGCCGAAGGGCATGGCGTGGGTGTGGGGACCGGTTCCTGTTCACGAGCCCTGTCGTCTCGAACTTCGTACCCCCTACGACGATCAGGTGGGGTCGGCTACTGCTCCACCTGGCAGAAGATGAAGGTCTAGAGGGCGACCGGTCACCCGCTGCTCACCTCCGGCATCGGCGTAGCCCCGAGACTTCCCACTAGTCCGCACAGGAGTTTGCCTGCGGCCAGGACGGCGCCGGCTGGGGCAACGGGCCAGGGCCTCCCTACTGCCCGGAGACGGCCACGTAGCGCATGGTCTAGACCGGAGCGCGCTGTAGGGGAGGCTGCCGTCGTGGACCCTTTGGTGGACGGCCCGCAATGACGGTCCTCGGGAGGTGTGGTACGCCTTCGAGTCCGGGCGCATCACGGCCGAGGACCTGCGGGGGGGCTCCTGGCAGCTGAGCGGCACTGTCAGCGCGCTTCGCGGCGGGAAAACACCGCTCTGATCTGAGGACACGGCGGGGCGTTCCGGTCTGTGGAGAAATGAGACGACCTAGCGGTGCCCAGCGCCGGGTGGAAGGAGCGCGCCAACCGGGAATCGCCGCACTAGCCGGGCAAGTACGCTCGTTACACTTTGCCACCGTGGAGAGGCGCCCGGGGACCGACGAGATCGCCGGCCTCGGCGATCGGTGGCCATGCTCTTCGGGCTGACAGGTCCGGATCACCGTCGACAACTCTGCGATTGGCTTGTCTGAGGTGATGCAAGCTGACGCTCCGGTGGTGGGCGAACGTGTCCGCCTAGCGAACGAGCTGCTGCACGCCATAGAGAAGCGCGTTCCTCTCTTGACGTCCCGGCCCGGCCTGTTCTCACGGCAGATCGCCGCCGCTGGATTGGCTCGCTGCTGCGCTCTAAGTGACGGGATCCGGACCTTATGCCGAGAAGATCGGTCGGATGTGGCCGGCCTGCTCGCCCGAGCTGTATACGAGACGGTCCTCCTGTCGCTGTATGTGTTGCTCAAAGGCCATGAGGGCCTTTTGAAGGTAGTGGGGGATCACAAGAAACATAGCCGCATCCTGATCGAGCGAAACGCGGAGCTGGACCCTGAGCTCATCGCGGGATGGCGCTTCGACGAGGACAAGCTCAACCTCGAGCAGGTGACGAAGGAGTTAGGGCCCCTGCTAACCGAGGCAGGTGATCCGCCCGGTGACCTCAACTCGATCTACCACCTGGGGTACCGCGCTGAGTCGACGTTCAGTGCACACGGGTACGGAGCGATTGCCCGTTATCTGGACGCGTCCACAGAGTGTTGGCGCGTGATTCCGAATCCGGGTGGACTGGTCGACGGTACACAAGCTCTTGTCAGCCCTGTGCTCTACACCAGCGCTTTGGCGCGGCACGTCTTCCGTGTGTTCGGCATCGGGTTGACCGAGCTCGACCAGCTGTCCGATCAGCTCTTGGCGCTCTTCGGCACCACGCAAGCAGAGTAAGACCAGGCGATCAGACGACCGCACCGTCGTTGGCTGGCGCTCAGCGAGCGGAGAGGCAGTGCCCTGTTGTCGGCTGCGCTACCCGATGCTGCAGAAACGCCGGTTCTTGGTGGTGTCGGCAGGGCGTCGCGGGAGTGGTCAGCCGCCGCGCTGGCGCCTCGACTCTCGGGGACCGCGTCTCCCCGTCGGGAAGGTGGAGGTACGGCTCGACGGTGCAGCGACCGTCCTCGTCGAAGACCAGGTGATAGGTGATGGCGTCGTGAGCCGCGCGCAGCAGCCCTGACACGAGCTGTCGTTTTCCGCTGACATCACGGTGTCGTCCTACACATCGAAGCTACCGAGGCTGCCCATTGGCATGCCTCTTGCCGATATGTGGGATTATGGGGACTATGGTGGCAGGCGTGG
>JADDQH010000085.1 GCA_016781485.1 Chloroflexota bacterium
GTGCTCCGCGACCTTCTCGCGCCGACCATCCGCATCGAGACGCCGCTGGCGGAGTCCCTGCGGGAGGACGAGCTGGCGCTCGTCGAGCTGACACGCGAGCAGTCGCTCGCGCTCCGGCGGATGCAGCGCAACCCCCGCATGGCGATCTACGGATGCGCCGGCTCCGGCAAGACGATGCTCGCCGTCGAGCACGCACGCCGGTTGTGCGCGAGCGGGAAGGACGTCGTGCTCGTGTGCTTCAACCGACGGTTGGCCGCCCACCTTGGGACGACGGAGAAGGACGACCACCTGACCGTCTCCACCTTCCACCGGCTGTGCAGGCGGATGGCCGAGCGGGCCGGGGTCCTGCCCGAGATGCCGGCGGGCGACCCCCCGCAGTCCTACTGGGACGACACGTTGCCGGAGGCGCTCGCCGACGCCCTCGAAGTTCTCGGGCCGCAATGGGACGCGCTCATCGTCGACGAGGCCCAGGATCTCCACGACCACTGGTTCGACGTGCTCCGGATGGGTCTGCGCGATGAGCGCGAAGCACCCGTCTGGCTCTTCCTCGACGACAACCAGAGGGTCTACGACGCGCGTCTCACCGTGCCGAAGGACTTCGTCGCCTACGAGCTGGGGACGAACTGCCGCAACACGCAGGCCATCCACCACGAGCTGCTCAAGCTCTACGACGGCGAGGTGGTCCCCGACGTCCGCGGGCCGGAGGGACGGCAGCCCGAGCTGTTCCTCTGCGGCGACCAGCCGACCCAGGTCGGCGCGCTGCTCGATCGGCTCTTGGGGCCGGACGACGTCGCGCCGGAGGACATCGTGATCCTCTCGTCGCACGCGGCGGAGAACTCCGCCGTGGCGCAGGGGCTCGGCCGGCGCGTCTGGCGCGACAAGCCCCCGAAGCGGCGGTCGAGCGCAGTGCAGTTCTCCTCCATTCGCGGGTTCAAGGGCCTCGAGTCGCAGGTCGTGGTCCTGTGCGAGCTCGAGGACATCGACGAGGCGACGCGGGACCGCCAGCTCTACGTGGGCCTGAGCCGCGCCAAGGCCCACTGCCTGATCGTCGCCCCCGGGGCCTGAACCGGCCGGGTCAGATCCTTGCCCCCGCTGACGACTGACGAGTGATGGACCCGTCCCGCCTCTCCCCCAGCGCGCTCAACCGCTTCCTCGGCTGCGAGTACCGGACCTACCTCGACATCCTCGAGCGGCGCGGCCAGCTGAAGGATCAGCGCCGGCCCCCGGACATGGAGCTGCTCTTCGAGCGCGGCGAGCGCCACGAGCAGCAGATTGTCGACGACTACCGCGCCAGGGGCGCCGACCTCGTCGCGCTCGACGACGGCGCGCGGGATCTGGCGGAGCGAGCCGCGCGCACCCTCGAGGCGATGAAAGCCAGGCGCGAGGTGCTGCACCAGGGCTGCTTCTACGACGACCACTGGGTGGGCTACCCCGACTTCCTCGTGCGCGTCGACGAGCCCTCGGACCTCGGCGACTGGTCCTACGAGGTCCACGACGCGAAGCTCGGGACCCGTCCCCTTCCGAAGTACATCTTCCAGCTTCTCTTCTACACGGACGCGCTCGAGCGCCTGCAGGGGCGGCGGCCCGCCCGCATGCATCTGATGATGGGTGACGCGTCGAACCCCGGCTTCCGCCCCGACGACTTCGCGGCCTACGCCGACGTGGTCCGCGAGCACTTCGCGGCGCGCAACGCCGAGCTCCATGGCCCGACGCCCGAGCCGGCGTACCCGTATCCCGTCGCCGACTGCGACTTCTGCCCGTGGTGGAAGCACTGCGTCGACCGGCGTCGCGACGAGGACCACCTCTCGCTCGTGGCCGGCCTGCAGCGCGGTCAAGGCCTCAAGCTGGAAGCGGCCGGGATCCACACGGTCGCGGACGTGGCGGCGATCGAGCCGAACGCCCGGATCGACCGGCTCGCCGCCGGCACGCTCGGCACGCTCCGCTCCCAGGCCGACCTTCAGGTCCGCAGCCGTGGACTGGAGCGGCCGCTCTACGAGCTGCTCGAGCCGACGCACGACCGCGGGCTCGGACGCCTGCCGAAGCCGTCTCCCGGCGACGTGCACTTCGACTTCGAGGGCGACCCCTACTGGGGCGACGAGGGCATCGAGTACCTGTTCGGGACGCTGCACGACGACGGCGACGGCTGGACCTACTGGCCCCTGTGGGCCACGACGCGAGCCGACGAGAAGGCCGCCTTCGAGACGTGGATGGACTGGATCACGGATCGTCTCGAGCAGCACCCGGACCTCCACGTCTTCCACTTCAACTCCTATGAGCCCGTGGCGCTCAAGAAGCTCGTCGCGCGGCACGCGACCCGCGAGCACGAGGTGGACGAGTTGCTGCGCCGCCGGGTCTTCGTCGATCTGTACGGCATCACCCGCCAGGCGATCCGCGCCGGCACCGAGCGCTACGGACTCAAGGCGCTCGAGCCCGTGTACGGGTTCGAGCGCGACTCCGAGCTCCGCGGCGCGATCGGCTCGCTGAGGCGGTGGCTCGCCTTCCAGCAGGACGGCGACCAGCGTCACCTGGACGGCATCGCCGGCTACAACGAGGACGACTGCCAGAGCACCCGGACCCTCTACGAGTGGCTGCTCGACCGCCGGCCCGAGGCCGAGGCGAAGTTCGACCTCGAGCTGGCCGCGCTGAAGCCCGAGGACCCGAAGCCCCTCAGCGACAAGGCCTCCGAGCTCCAAGCGCGGACGGACGCCCTGCGCGAGCGGCTCCTGTCCGGCCTTCCGGACGACGAGTCGCTCGACGACGAGCTCCAGCGCGCCCGCCGGACCGCCTTCAACCTCGTCGGGTATCACCGGCGGGAGGCGAAGCCTCAGTTCTGGGCGCTGTACGACCGGCGCGAGCGGTCGCTCGAGCAGCTTCGCGACGAGGACTCCGAGGCGATCGCGGAGCTGTCGGTGATGAGCGTCGAGGATCTCGGCCGCTCCCAGCGGTGGACCTTGTCCTTCCCGCCCCAGGAGTTCAAGCTCGGGCCCGGTGACGTCGACGAGCCGCTGGCCGGGCGGAGCGCGTGCATCGAGTCGATCGACGAGACGAGCCGCACGGTCGTCGTCAAGCGCGGCAAGAAGCACGGCGAGGATCCCCCGCTTGCGCTCGCGCCGGGCTGGCCCTACGGCACGGACGGCCAGGTCGCCGCGCTCTTCGACTTCGCCGAGCGGATCGCCGGCGAGGGTCTCGACCGTGCCGAGGCCGGCGTCGACATCCTGCTCGGGCGGCCACCGCGGTTCGGCGCCGGTACTCCTCCGCTGACCGACGAGCCGTTCGACCTCGAGCGCCTCCGGGCGCAGGTCCGGGGGCTCGACCGCAGCGTGCTGATGGTGCAGGGGCCCCCTGGCACCGGCAAGACGTATACGGGCGCGCGCCTCGCGCTCGACCTCATGGCTCACGGCAAGCGCGTCGGTGTCGTGGCCACCGCCCACAAGGCGATCAACAACTTCCTCCAGGCCGTCGACGACGCCGCCGACGAGGCGGGCGTGACGTTCCGCGGGTGGAAGAAGAAGGCGGGGGACGCGGAGAACGACTATTCGAGCGACCGCATCGCCTGCGCGAAGAAGCCGAACGAGGACGACGGCCCCGTGTTGCTGCACGCCGGGACGGCATGGCACTGGTCGACGGTCGACCCGGACGAGCAGGTCGACGTGCTCTTCATCGACGAGGCCGGGCAGGTCTCGCTCGCGGACGCGATTGCGGTCTCGCGCGGTGCGCGCAGCGTCGTCCTGCTCGGCGACCCCCAGCAGCTGGCCCACGTCAGCCAGGGCACTCATCCGCTGGCCAGCGGAAGGTCCGTGCTCGAGCACCTGCTCGGCGAGGGCGACACGATCCCGCCCGACCGCGGCGTCTTCCTCGAGACGTCCTGGCGGATGCACCCGGACGTCTGCTCGTTCGTCTCGCGGACCATGTACGACGGCCGGCTGACCGCGAAGGCCGGCTGCGAGGCGCAGACGATCGACTCGCCGGGGCTCGCCGGCAGCGGCCTGCGGCTCCTGCCCGTGGCCCACGACGACAATCGCGTCCGCTCACTCGAGGAGGTCGACGCGATCAAGGCCGAGCTCGAGAAGCTGCAGGACGGTGGCTCGTACGTCGACCGAAAGGGCCGGCGCCACGACCTGACGCTCGACGACATCCTCGTCGTCGCGCCCTACAACGCGCAGGTGCGCTGCCTGAAGTCCAAGCTGCCCGAGGGCGCGCGGATGGGGACCGTCGACAAGTTTCAGGGCCAGGAGGCGCCCGTGGTGATCTTCTCGATGGCCACGTCGAGTGGCGACGACGTGTCGCGCGGCATGGGCTTCCTGTTCAGCCGGAACCGGCTCAACGTGGCGGTGTCGCGGGCGCAGGCGCTCACCGTGGTCGTCTGCTCGCCGCGGCTGCTCGGTGCGCGCTGCTCGACCGTGGAGGACATGCAGCTCGTCAACATGCTCTGCCGCTTCGCCGACGAGGCCCGTTCGATGGACCCCGCGGCGTGTCGGGCCTGAGGATCCGCATCGGCGGCGACGGTCCGGCCGTTGCCGAATCCGACGCCTCGGACTGGCGTCTCATCGTGCGAGGGAGCCTCTGGGCCCGCGGGTTCCGCAACGAGGATCTCCACGTCTCACTGCGCGATCCCGGGCTGGGCGATCGGAACCTGGCTCGAGACGCGCTCGGCGTCGTCTGCAGCTGCGCCGGTTCCTGGGAGGACGAGTAGACCGAGTTCCACGGCGACGGGGCGCTGACGGTCGATGACTGGCTCGAGCTCATCTCGCGCGGTGGAGTCATCGAGTGAGCGACGGCGGCGAGCGCGAAACGAGCCTGTAGTCGCGCGACTCGACGTCAGATCGCCGCCGAGTCGCGCGACTGAAGGGTTGTGAGCGTTCCCGAGACCACCACCTGCCCGGTCCTCCGGTTCTCCTACGACGAGGATGTCGACCTCCTCCTCTGCCTCGTCGCCGGCGAGGTGATTGATGGGCACCTCGAGGACGAGACCGAGGTCTTCGCCCAACTCGAGGAGGAGGAGAGCGGCGAGCTGGAGGAGGCGGGCTGGTTCTTCCGGCGTGGGCCGGGCGGACCCCTCATCGGCTTTGGGGTCGCACGCTTCTCGGCCTGGGACGTCGAGGAGGAGTTGCTCGACGTCGATTCGCCGCTCTGGAACGACCCGCGCTTCGACGCCCCGACCCTCGCCCTACGCGGTGCAACCGTCGGGGAGATCATGCTCGCGGCGGCGGCCTCGATCTCGGGCTCGACGCTCGACGTGGTCTGGTTCGACCGGGCCGTCGAAGCTTCGAGCGACGATCATTGGGAGCGAGCCGAGCGGCTCTGGCGCCGCTGCCTCGAGGTCGGCGAGATGAAAGCCCACTTCGGCCTGGGCTACACACTCGTCGAGCTCGGCCGTCCGCACGAGGCGCTCGGCCATCTCGCGATGTACACGGAGATCTGCCCGCGAAACGGATGGGCCTGGGTCTGGCGTGGCCGCGCCGCGACGGCGCTCGGCGACACGGCCGACGCCGCCGTGTGCTTCCGGCGGGCGCTCGAGTGCGAGCCGTTGGGTGCCGACGAGACGAACGCCCAAGAGCTCCTCGACCAGCTGAAGGTCGAGCCGCGGGGATCCTCGTGACAGCGTCTGCCGAGCGCGCCGCCGCCGGTGCCGAACTTCGGTTTTGCCTCGTCCGCGCCTTCTCGGCCGCCGGCGGCGGGGCTCCGCGCCCTGCTGCTCACGTGCGACGGAGGCCGCTTAGCCACCCGTGACGGCGACGAGCTCCTCGTACGTTCCCGCCTCCAGGAACGCGCGGCCTGAGTGCGGCACTTCCTTGTCGCCGAGGCCGAGCACTTCTTCCGCCTTCGGCAGCTTCTCATCCCACTGCGCGCGGGAGGTGGCGAGCTTTGGGTTCGTGTGCGTGGTGTCGTTAAGGAAGTAGAGGTTCAGCAGCCAAGCTGGAACCGGCGGGTCCACGAACTCCTGGAAGAACCGGAGCGTCGCGAAGCGGTTCGCCGACTGATAGAGCCGCCCTTCCCACTGCTCGACGACGTCGGGGCTCTCCTCGACACCGAGCCACTTCCGGGTCTGGCGCAGTCGGTCGTGGATGCGGCCGATGCTGTCCTCGCCAGCTTTGGACCCGCCGCTCTTCGGCCAGAACTCGTTTGGGTGGCTCTTGGCTTCGATGAGCACGGGGCCGAGCGGTGCGTCAGTTGCGCCGTAGGCGACAGCAATGGCGTCCCAGGTCTGCGAGCGCTGAGGCCAGTACTCGCTCCAACGCGGACGCAGAGCCGGGTGGTCAATGGCGTCGAAGACCTTCCCGTCCTTGTACTCGTGGAACGCGTTGTCGCTCGTAAACAACGGCTCGCAAAGGGGCGAGCGCCAGTCGAGTCGGACAGCGCTGGCGGTCACGCAGCGTCGGTAGCGCGTCAAAGACCGCCATGCCCAGCAGGTCGCGGCGCTCAGGGTCGTTGACGTACAGCTGCATCTGGCACTTCGAGCCGCGCCGCGCGCTTCTTCTTGACGGCGTTAGATGCCCCGGTCAATCGCTCGCCCGATTTCTCGAGGGACGTCATTGCTGCGCTCCTACCCGCGCCGGTACTCATCGAGTTCGTCATCGGTCGGGGCTACGAACTCCGGCATCTCGTCCGCGCCGGGCAGCCACCAGCCATGGCCAAACCACACGTCGTTGGCGTCGGCCACGTTGAAGTCCTGCGAGACCAAGAGGTCCGTGACGGCTTGGGGAACTTCCACGTCGGGCGGGTGGCTGCTCCAGCGCACACCGGCGGCGCGAGCGACGTGTTCCACCTCGCCTTGCAGACATTGAATCGGACAGCTCTGAACGCAGATGAGGCCCTGCACGGCCCTTTGGGTTGAGCATCCCTGCATCCGCCCGGAAATAGCTATTGAACACTCGCGGGCTCACGCGCCGAGACCTTCTGGAACGGGAACTCAAGGGCCTCAACATCTGCGACGCCAGAGAGGGTGGCCTCACCCTTGAGACGCACAGCGAGCCGCTCGAGTGGCCTGAAAATGAAGCGGACTCGAAGCTCGTCAACGTCGTCGGAAAGGCCAGCCACCACGGCGAGGAAGAAGTCTGGGTCGTTTTGCGCGGCCTCAACCTCCATGCGCGTGAGTGTCACTTGGGACGGGAAGGAAGCTCCGGATTCCATCTTGATTTCGTAGAGCTGCCGCAGATCGTCCATGGCATCCGCACCGATGCCTCTCCGGTCGCACAGATTGACGATCTCCCCCGGCCGCAGCTGGAGCGCGGCCTCGACCGCATCAACTGCAAGTTGCTGCCGTTCAGTCATAGGGGCCGGCGTCGTGCGGGAGCCGGGGCTGGACCCGTTGGTTCCGCCACCAGTGGCATTGCTTCCATCGTTCGCGCCTGGCTCGGGGCGCTCGCGTTTCTTGACCGCGGGGAAGATGACGCCGTTCCGACTCTCGCCCTGGTTCACGATTCGTCCGTCGCCTGCCTTCCACTCGGAGAGATCCTTGATCTCCTGAACGACAACCGTCGGCTTCGCTTGCCTAGTCCGTGTCGCCTTTTGCGGCTTCTTGCCGCGCCGCGACGCTGCCTGTTCCTTGAGGTTCAGCAGGCGTTCGGTGTCCTGTCGATCTGCTGCGCTGCGATCCTGTGCGAGCTCGATCTTCTTAGGCGCTAGGCCCGCTCCTGCGCGCTGCCACATTGCCGCCCAGGCCCAGCTGACCTTGAGCCGGTCCCCACCGAATAGCGACGCAACGGCCCCTCCGCCTCCCTCAGGGCTTCCCGCCGAGTCTCTGTCCCGAAGCAAGAACGCGACAGGTTGGGCGTTCATGAACGCTTCGGCACTCGCAAGTACGGTCACGCCAGGCTGCGGCTCGGCGACCAGTGTCAGGTCCGGATCCACAATGACCGGAGCGCGCAGCAGTTCCGCCCACTCGACTGCGATCGCGCGGTGCAGTTTCTCGTCCCCGCGCGCCAGCTCGTCACTCAGGTGCTGCACCGCGAGAGCGAACTGCGGCCGCAGCTCCTCGCCGGTTATCGCCCCCTCCGACGGAAGGTGCCTCGGTTTGAACTCGCCGCGTGTCAGGGGCGCCACCCCTAGCGAATCGAGAAGCGGGCCGAGGCCGGCAAGTGACGAGAAGTCCACATCCCAGACGGCGACCTGATTTGCGACTTCCTTGCGAAGCGAATCATCGTCCACGGCGAACATCGGGCGCTCCCGGCGGTTCCACCCGTCGGCCGTCCACAGCGGCAGCTTCCGAAGCTGCGATCGGAACTGGGGGGTTGTCTCGGGAAGGAGCGCTGCCAGGTGGCGGAACACGTCGAGGGCGACACCGCGTTCGTAATCGGCCAGCGGTGTTGCCGCGATCTCTTTGAGAACGGCAACAGAGTCTGCGGCCCCAGGGAGCTTGATCTGCAGGGTGCTCCAAAGTGGGTCGAGTTCGGACGAGGAAGGCACGAAGGGCCGCCTGGTCCCGTAGATCGGATCCCCTCGAAACACTGCGGCGGGCCGGTACCAGTCGGTCCCAATCAGGATCAGGCCTTTGTCCTTCGAGAAGGCCGCGCGGAATTCCCGGAGCGATAGGTCATCGATCGGTCGGTTTCTTCCGGCATCACGACAGGCGAGTGCGAGCAGCTGATAAGCGAGGCGGACCTCGGAGGCTTCAGAAGGTCCTGGGGACCCACCCGCCAGCTCTTGAAGACGGAGGACAAGGTCAGAGACGGCTGGTCCTCGTCGGATGCGCAAGGCGCCCAAGACGCCGCTCCTGAGCAGCTGCGGATCAATCTTCGCTAGGAAGGCCCGTCGATCACCTGCATACGCAATCTTGTTCGCGTCGGTCGGCAGGCACAGCTCGCACGGTGCACGGGGAGAGCCGGTGGCGCTTGGAAGCCACTCCGCCGAAGCGGCCCGAGCGAGCCAGGTCGCCGTTACGTCATGACCATCGATCCAGTGACCGTCGGAGCCATAGACCGCTGACGCGTGCTGGTAGTCGCTGTAGTACCGCTCCCATCCACGCGAGAGGGTCGCTAGGAGCGCGATCCCGCGCGCTCGCCGGCGCTTGACATTCCGATCATCGTAGATGTGCTCCATCACGAGATCGAGGTCTTCACACCAGCGATCGTTCAGAAGGTGGCGATCCCAGTACCTGCGCAGCGCCTTCAACTCTCGGTCCTGCAGCTCTGGCCTATCGATCCAGGTCACAGGGCTGGCTGGGCGGGGGTCACGCCGCCACTTCGAGACCTCGTTCTCCGGCGCCGCCAAGCGCGGGAAAGTCGCTGCGCCGAGGCGGCGCAGCAGCTTCTGCGCCCCAAGCCGCGTACGCGCATCCTGCTTCAGAAGCTTCGCGTAGTCGAGTGCTAGCCAGTAGATGCCTTCGCAGTCAGCGGCGGCAACGGCGAAGCTCTGCGGCTCTCGATCGATAGTGCGAGGCAGATACGCATCCGCGGGCGACACCCAGCACTCGTGCCGGACCCCTTCGCGATAGTCGTAGCCACGAAACTCAACGTTCCGTCCGATACGTGGCCCGAGCTCCCGCAAGCGCTCCTCATCTAGTCGTTCGAGCGCGTCGCGAAGCCGGAGGAGGTGCCCATCCGCCATGCGCAGGCCGCGGACAAGATTCTTGGATCCTTGGCGACCGAGCACTTCAAGAACCTGCTCATCCCGGTCGCAGCTCTCGACCAAAGAGCCGGCGGCGCGAAACGCCTCTCGTACCGCACGCGCCTCTGGTTCTTCCTGCAGGTAAGCGGGGTGTATGGGCAACGCGACGCCGACCACGACGCCGAAGTCCGATTCAGCCACCGACTCAACGAGGGTTCTGGGGTCGTCTTTGCCCGGTGCCGCAACCCGAGTTCCATCAGCCAAGAGCGTCCCTGGCTTCGATAGGAACTCGTCGAACGAGTCCGCGCGGCTCGCCGCAGCAGCTAGCTGAACGAACCATGCCGGATCCCGCGAACGATCTAAATCGTCCAGCAGGTCGAGCGCGCGACTGACGGACACGATGTCGCAACGTTGGATCTCGTCGAGCACCTTCCGCCAGCGGTTCAAGCGGTCGCGAAGAGAGATACTGACGGGCGCCCGTCTGGGGTTGAGCTGAGCGAAGTCCTCATCGTCAAGTAGACCGTCTACCAGCCAATGCTCATAAATCGACTCCGACAGAGAACGCGGCACACCGTCGCGCGCGACGATGCGGAAGTCGGTGACCAGCCGCTGTTGCGCTGTAGTGACGATCGCTCGCAGCTGATCGTCGAGCCACTCTTCGGACTCTTGCTGCTCGGCGTGCAGTGGCACGCCCGTCCATCCGCGCCCACCATCGCGACTAAGGGAATCCACCGCCGCAGCACCCAGCAGCTCGCCAAGCTCGCTCAAGCGATGCTCATTCCACGGATCGCCCTTCACCAAGGTCGTACGGCCAGCCGCAGGCTCGAGCTGGGCGTTGATGCTGGCCGGGAACCCGGTCTCGATCGGCATCGTGACCGTGTCGAACACACGACCACGCTCCTCATGGCCCAATGGAATGGCAACGCCCAGCCGAGTGGTGGTTGTTGAGGCCTTCTGGTCGCGCTTGTCGCCGCGCGTCAGCAGGACCTGACACTCGTACCGCGCGTATTCCTTTCGCGTCCGCGGATCGCGCAAGACCACGCGCTCAACCTCGACCCTCCGGCTGGAAACGGTCGAGGAGAGCTGTGCTCGGTCTACCTCACGAAGCTTGTGGTCGACGGTAGGCCGGCGGCTCTCGCAATCCCAGACGCTGAGACGTCGGACGTTCCGCAAGAACAGCAACGAGCGGCCACCGAGCCCTGTGACGAATTCATTGAGAGCCTCGACATCGATGCTCCGCCTGAGAGGGATCAACAGAGCGGTCTCGCCACCGCCGCCCGAGTAGAAGCCCTCAATTGGCGCGAGCGGCTCGCAGACGGCCGGGTCGTCTAGGTCTAGCCGAACATGGAAGGGGGGCCCGTGAAGCTCGACGGGCTCGCCCAACGCGCGCAAAGTCTTCTGTCCAATCCCGAACCTCCCCGACGCCTCCGAGTCCTCCTCCTTCGTAGTGAGCCAGGGCAAGACCATCGCGCCCACGTGGTGGAGACGCACGCCGTCACCGTCATGCACGATGATGAGTTCGCGGCGCGCCCGTTCGCCGCGCACTGCGATCCGCAGCTCGCCCGCGCCTAGATCATCGGCGTTTTGGATGCACTCAAGAATCCCTTGGAATGGGTCGGGGCTGATCCGGCGTGCGCCTTGCTCGGACTTCCGCTGGCTCGCACGAAAGATCGGGAGCTGCTCTCGAATCAGCTCAGCGAATCGCTCGACTGCACCCCGCGCCCATTCTGCGCCCACGTCTTGGGGAATCCAGTCGACGTTGGGCCAGTCGCGACCCAGCCGTTCAGCCGCGGACTTACCGGCTTCGTATTCGGATGCTGCATGCAGCTCCGTGGCTTCCGTAACTGCCATCGATATCGGCTCCTGAACCAAGACAACGAGACGTAGTGCCTATTCCGACGATCGAGGATCCGGCTAGTCAGGCTCCTGACGTCGTGACACGTAACGGCGTCCCCGTCGGCGAGCTCGTCCCACTGCGCGCGCGGCAGTTCGTCGCGGCCGAGGCTGCGCTAGCCGCATTTGCCGGCGCGCCTTCCTTCGCGGCCGACCAGCTCCGCAGCGATCTCGACGCGATCCTCGACCAGGACCCCACGCCACG
>JADDQH010000086.1 GCA_016781485.1 Chloroflexota bacterium
GACGGATCGAGCGAGGCGGTCACCGCGTCACCGTCACGTTCTCGCGCACCGCCGGGAGGGGTCGGCGCCGCGCCGCATCACGATCCCGCGCGGGGAACGGTCGACCGAAGCCGCGCAGGACGGTCGACCGAAACAGCGTCACCTGAGCTCGACCTTCAGCTGGTAGCGATCGCCGCGGTATACCGCCCGGACGAGCTCGACGGGCCGTCCTTCGCCGGATGTCGTGAGCCGCGTGATCCGGAGGACCGGCGCCCGCCGGGGGAGGTCGAGGACCGCCGCCTCCTCCGCGTTCGACTCGGACGCTTCGATCGTCTGCCGCGCGGTCGCGAGCGTCACCGCGTACTCCGTCCGGAGCACGTCATAGAGGGAATGCTGCGAGAAGTCGAAGCGGACGAGACCCGGATACCGCAGGTGAGGCAGATGAGCGGTCTCGATCGCGAGCGGCTCGTCGTCTGCGAGCCGGAGACGCGCGATCCGGACGATCTCCGCGCCGGGCGCGATCTCGAGCGCCTCGGCGAGGTCGATCGGCGACGGTACGACGGTCTGCTCGAGGACGCGGCTGGCGGGTCGAAGACCGCGCTCGATCATGTCCTCGGTGAAGCTGCTAAGCCGCTGGAGCGGCTGCTCGATCTTCCGGTCGGCGACGAACGTCCCCTTGCCCGCGCGCGTGTAGAGCGCGCCCTCGTCGACGAGCGCGACGAGCGCCTGGCGGACCGTCATCCGGCTCACGCCGAGGAGGGAGCTCAACTCGCGCTCCGACGGGATCCGCTCGTGCGGGACCAGCTCACCGTCCTCGATCGCGCGGGTGAGGCGACCCTTCACCTGCTCGAAGATCGGTGTCGGGCCCTGTCGCGTCGGCGGCTCGAACTGCAGGGACATCTCGTCTCGGTGCCACCACCCGCCCCGAGCCCCTTCACCCTCGGCAGACGTGGTCTAGACCGGACTATGACGCGATTGCGGCTCGGCCGTCAAGCCCTTCTTTTCGTCAGACGGCCTTGAACTGCTCAAATGGCTGACGGCAGTCCGTGCAGTAGTAGATCGCCCGACAGAGGGTCGACCCGAACGGATTCTCGAGGACCGTGCGGCGCGAGTCGCAGAACGGGCAGCGAGCGACGGGGAGCAACGGCACGAGACCTGCGGTCGCCGGCATCGGTGGCGCGAAGCCGCTCTCCCGCAGCCTGCGTCGTCCCTCGGGGCTGATCCGCTCCGTCGTCCAGGGTTCGGCGAACGTGACGTCGACCTGGATCTCGGCTGCCAGCGGAGCGAGTCGTTCGGCGACCGCGTCGCGGATCGCGTCGAGCGCGGGACAGCCGACGAAGGTCGGCAGGATCTCGACGCGGATGCCGCGCGGCATGACCTCGACCTGCCGGACGATACCGAGGTCGACGACCGACACCGTGGGGATCTCGGGGTCGGCGACCTCGGCGAGCGCCTCCCAGACCTCCCACTCGGACACGGCGCGGGTCGACTCGGTCGCGGTCACCAGACGGCCCCTGCTTCCAGCCGGTGGACCGATGTGAACTCCCCCCACAGCCACTGGAACGCGTCGCCGTGCTGCGTCCGTCCGCCGCCCAGGTCGACCGGGAACGTGGGCCGGTAGATCGAGTCGTCGGCGAGGAAGGGGAACGGGAGCCCGAGCGCGGCGAACGTCGGGGCGATCCGAGTGAGCCAGCGCTGCTGCATCACCGAGATCGGCTCCGGAAGCATCCCGGTCGAGAGGAGGACGTCCTCACGCGCGAGGGGCGTGAACACCGTGAGCGCGTCGGGCCACAGCACTTCCAGTGCCTCCTCGAGTCGCGTCCGGGCCTCCCCTCCCCCGGTCGCGAGGCGCCGGAGCCAGACATCGCCGTGCATCAGGTGGTACGTCTCCTCGCGCCGGATCTTCGCGACCGCGTCCGCGAGCGGGCGGTACGACGAGCGCGAGAGCGCCTCCAGGCGGACGGCATCGGCCGTGTCGTAAAGGTAGCGGCGCGCCACGCTGAAAGCCCAATCGGTGCGCGGGTGGTCGAGCAGCCGGCAGTGCCCGTAGGCCTCCGGCTCCCGCCCGAACGCGATCCCGTCGGCCGGGTCGCCCGTGAGCTCGGCGAGCAGCTCGTAGTAGACGCGCGCGTGCCCGATCTCGTCCTGCGCGAGCGAGCTGAACGCGACGTCCTCCTCGAGCATCGGCGCGATCCCTGTCCACTCCGAATCCCAGAAGCCGAGCACGAACTCGTCGTCGGCGAGCGTCAGGAGCAGCTCCGCGAGCGCCTCGCGGGCCGCGGCGTCGAGCCCGGCGGCGGGGGTGGTGCCGACGGTCATCTCGCCTCCCCGGCCCGGCGCTCCGGCGCACGCTCTCCCCACTCGGAGATCGGCGCGAACCGGAAGGGGAGGATCCACCCTCCTGCTTCCTGCAACGCCGTCTCGACGGCCTCCCGACATCCCTCCGCGGCGAGGAACACGATGCATCCGCCGCCGCCCGCTCCGCACGCCTTGCTCCCGATCGCACCCGCTCGCTCACCGGCGCGGATCAGATGGTCCATCGTCGGCGTGACGAGTCCGGCGAACATCCGCCGCGTCGCCTCACGGTTGACCGTCATCAGCTCCGCGAGCGCGCCCAGATCTCCCCAGATGAGCGCCTCCCGGGCGGGATCCACCGTCTGCCTGATCTCCCTCAGCGCCCCCGTGACACCCGCATCACCCTCGATGTACCGGGCCCAGATCCGTTCGTGTAGCGAACCGGAGTGATGCTGGCTTCCCGTGTAACAGAGGACGAGTCGGTCCTCGAGCGCCCGGACGATCCTCTCCTCGAGCGCCAGCGGCCGGACGCGCGCAGGCTCTTCCTCCGCCGCGAACTCGAGGTGGTTGAAACCGCCGAACGAGGCCGCGTACTGGTCCTGCTTCCCTCCCTCGACACCGAGCAGCTTCTCGAGCCGATACGCGTCCTCGGCGAGCTCGACCGCCGACCGCACCCGTCCCATCAGCATGTTCGTGAGCGCGAGCCAGGCGACGTCGAGGGCGGCGGAGTTGCCGAGCCCGCTCCCCCTGGGGACCGAGCTGCCGTACTCGAGCGCGACCCGTTCGCCGGCGACGAAGGCGCGACCTTCGACGTACCGGTCGATCGCTGCGTTCAGGACCGCGCCGCCCTCGCGCGCCGAGAAGCGATGGACGTCGGTCCAGCCGCCCGCGAAGTCGATCCTCACCGGGATCCGGACGCGGACGGTGACAGCGCCGGCGGCGAGGCCGGTGCCGTCGGCGGCCGCCGCACGGGCGCGCTCCGGTGCGACGCTCAACCTCTCGGCTCCTCGACTCGCTTCCGCGCCGCCCGAAGCTTCTCGCGCATCACGTACCCGCCGGGCTTCTTGAACGAGCGGTCGAGCGGCGGCTGGAGGAGATCGGGGTCGCTGAGGTCGACGATCGCCGCCCGCGGCACGACCCACAGACGCGTGCTCTCCTGGCGGCGTCCGTAGAACTCGCGCGCGTAGTGCATCGCGAGCTCGGCGTCGGGCGCGAGCAGGTTCCCGGCGTGCCGCATCGGATCTCCTTCGCGCTCCTGGCGGAACACCTCCCAGACGCCCTCGTTCTCGACCTGCCCGATCCGGCCCTCACTGCGGGCGGCGTCAGTGGCGCCTTCCGTCGTGTGCGTGCTCAAGGGCTCCGCTCCGGCGCGACTTGCATGACATGCACGTATCCGACGAGATGGACGCGTCCCGGGCCAGACGGGATAGGAAACGCGTCGTCCTCGTGCACGTAGTGCAAGGGAACGACGAGTCCAGGTGCCGAGACGGCCGGACGCGAGCGGAACCGGTCGCTTATGTGCATCAGCTGCAAGTCCGCTCGGTCGTGGCGCGGAGCGCGTCAGATGCGTGCATCACGTCGTTCACGACCACGTGCCCGCCGCGCGCCGAGTCTGCTCGATCAAGGCGTCGCCCCGGCGCCTCACGCCGCGGCGCGCGTCGCGAGGACCGTCTCCCGGACCCAACGCGTCTCCTCGTAGTTGAGGCGGCGGAACTCCAGCCGCTCCTGCGACTTCGGGCCGTGTCCGGTCACGACCGCCTTGAGCTCGCTCCAATCCGGCTCGGTGTAGAGCCACTTCCCGCTCGCCTCGTCGTAGTGCAGCTCGGGATCGGGGAGCGTCAGCCCGAGCTCCCATATCCGGGGCACGTAGATGCCGAGGAACTCCTGGCGCAGCTCCTCGCTGGACTTCGCCTTGATGCGCCAGAACAGGTCGCGGTCCTTCGCCGGGTCGCTGCGCGGGCCGTGCATCTGCATCAGCGGACCCCACCAGCGGTCGAGCGCCTCCTGCACCATGTCTCGCTGGTTCTGCGTCCCGTTCATCATGGTCACGACCACGTCGCGGCCGTGCATGATGTGGACCGACTCCTCCCAGCAGATCTTCTTCATCGTCCGTGCGTACGGACCGTAGGAGCTGTCACGGAGCGCCTGCTGGGCGACGATCGCGGCCGCGTCGACGAGCCACGCGATGATCCCCACGTCCGCCCAGGTCTTCGTCGGGTAGTGGAAGACGTTGTGGAACTTCGTCTTCCCCGCGAGCAGGTCCTCCAGCATCTGCTCGCGGGGCTTGCCGAGATCCTCCGCGACGCGGTAGAGCAGCTGCGCGTGCCCGACCTCGTCCTGCACCTTGGCGGTGAGCGCGAGCTTCCGCTTGAGCGTCGGGGCGCGGAGGATCCATTCCCGCTCGGGGAGCACCCCCATCAGCTCGCTGTTCGCGTGCATCTCGACGAAGCGCAGGACGCCCTGGCGGTACTCGTCCGGCATCCAGTCACGCGGCTCGACCTTGCCGCCGACGTGGACGTGCGCCACGAATGCGTCGTAGCGCTCACTGTGCGTCAGCCCCGGGTCGTTGAACGTCGTGGTCGCGCGTTCGCTCTCGGGGAGGATCGGCTCGAGGGCGGCGGGATCGGTCATCGGATGGGTCTCCCACGGGGCTTCGGGATCGACTGGGAAGGACGGACGGTCGGTTTCGACGGGTCGCACGCGAGCGCCCGGATGAACAGGCCCGCGTACTGGTCGGCGATCGAGTCAGCGGAGAGCGGACCGTCGAGGCGGTACCACGTCGCGATTCCGTTGAGCGCGGAGAGGATGGCGATCGCGGTGATCTTGGGGTCGGTCGGGGTGAACTCGCCGCGCGCGACGCCCTCCTCGATCACCCGCCGGAACAACGCCTCGTACGCGTCACGGCGCTCGGCGATCGCCGCCTGACGCTCAGTGCCGAGGAACCGCCACTCGTCGAGGAACACAGACGCCGTCTCGAGGTTCTGCGTCACGACCTCGACGTGCGCCCGGCACATCTCGCGGAGGCGGTCCGTCGCGCTCGTCTGCCTCTCGGCGATCGGGTGGACGCGCTCGCGGAAGCGGTCGGCCGCCCGGCTCACGATCGACCACAACACGTCCTCCTTCGAAGCGACGTGCGCGTACAGGCTTCCGCCCTGGATGTCCAGTGCCTTCGCGATGTCACGGACGCTCGTGGCCGCGTACCCACGCTCGCGGAACAGCGCACTCGCCACGCTCTCGATCTGCTGCCGCCTCGTCTCGACCATCTGCATAAGCCTACCTAACACTTGTTAGGTGTCAATACTCCCCTCGGTCTTACGCGGGCTCCGTTCGGCGGCAGCGCGAGCTACCCGTGTATCGGCCCGAGAAACGGCTCGGGGCCGGGATCGGCCCGAGGTTTCCCGGTGACGCGCGAGCGGACGCCGCCAGCTCGGGCGCGCGACCTCGCCTCGCGTTCGATCCCAGACCTCTCCACAGCAGCAGTGTGGTGGCAGCGCCGGCAGCACGTGCGAGCGCCGCCGCTGCCGGTCAGCCTGTGTTCTGCAGGCCCGCCGCGACGCCGCTTACGGTCAGGTGGACGAGGCGGAGCAGCTCGGGCCGCTCGGGCGCGTCGGGCGGCAGCGCACGAAGCCGACCGAGGAGGCGCACCTGGATCTCGGACAGCGAGTCTACGTACGGGTTCCGGAGCGCGATCGAGCGCTGCAGGACCGGCACGTCGTCGAGGAGGTGCCGCCTTCCCGTCACGCGGAGGAGCAACTCGACGGACCGTTCGTACTCCTGCTCGATCCGGTCCCAGATCCGCCGCTCCTCCTGTCCGGCGGCGAGCGAAGCGTAGCGACGGGCGACCTGCAGATCGGCCTTGGCGAGCACGAGCTCCGCGTTGTCGAGGACACTGGCGAAGAACGGCCAGCTGCGGTAGAGACGGCTCAGCTCGTCGAATCCGGTCTCGCCTCGGGCGCGGCGGTACTCTGCCAGGGCCGTCCCCAGTCCGTACCAGCCCGGCAGGTTGACGCGGGACTGCGACCACGCGAACACCCACGGGATCGCTCTCAGGGACGAGAGCCGGGGTGCGGCGTCGCCGGCCGCCTTGCCCTTGCGGGATGCGGGCCGTGAGCCGAGCGGCAGCGCGGAGAGCTCGGCGATCGGGGTCGCGGCGGCGAAGAATCGCTCGAACGAGGGGTCGTCCCAGACGAGACGGCGGTACGCGGCTCGGGAGCGTTCCGCGAGGAGCCGCATGACGTGCGCTCCTGCGACCGACGGCCCGCCGGAGCTCGCTCGGTGCTCGGGCGTCGACGCGATCAGCACCGCGTGCGTGAGCTGCTCCAGCTCCCGCTGCGCAAGGGCGACGTTCGCGTAGTGCGCCGCGATCATCTCGCCCTGCTCGGTCAGCTTCAGGCGTCCCTCGATGGAGCCCGGTGCCTGGGCAAGGATGGCGCGGTTCATCGGGCCACCCCCCCGACCGATCGCACCGCCGCGGCCGTGGAACAGCGTGACCTGGACGCCCCGCTCGTCTGCCACCTCGCCCAACCGCTCCTGGGCTCGATAGAGCATCCAGCTCGCGGCGAGGAACCCCGATTCCTTCGTGGAGTCGGAGTAGCCGAGCATCACCTCCTGCCGATCGCCGCGGGTCTCGAGGTGGCGGCGATAGTCGCGGTCGCGCAGCAACTCGTCGACGATCCTGCCCGAGCTCTCGAGCGCGTCCGCTGTCTCGAACAGCGGCACGATGTCGAGGATCGGCGCCGTTCCGCCGGCGGTGGCGACATCCGCGAGCTCGAGTACGTCGAGGACGTCTCGCGAACTACGAGTGAAGCTGATCACATAGCGGTGGCAGGCGGAGGGACCGAACGTGCCCTGGAGGTCAGCGATGGCGCGGAACGTCTCCAGGACCTCGCCCACCGAGACACCCGGGGCGGCGTCCTGCTCCAGCACCGCCGTGTCACCGCGCAGCAGGGCCGCCAGCGTCGCCTGGTGCACCTCGCTGTGCTGGCGGACTTCGAGCGCGAGCCCGTAGAACCCGAACGTCTCGAGCTGCCAGCGCATGTCCTGGATCCCGCCGTAGGCGACGCGCGCGAGCCCCCGGGTCACGAGCGACCGCTGCAGCTCATCGACCTCGACAAGGAGGTCGCTGACATCCCGATAGCACCCCTCCCCCGGGATGCGCCCCGCCTGCGTCAGGAAGCCCCGCGTTCGGCGAAGCCGCTCGGCGATGAAGCCGAGTCGCTGGCGGTACGGCTCTTCCGGGAACCTTCGCTCCAACTCCCGCGCGCTGACAGCCAGCTCACGTCGATCCGCTTCCAGCCTGCCCTGGAGCTCGGGTGGGGTGTGGGACCCCGGGACATGAGCGGCGACCGTCTGCATCAGCCGGCGGGCGACCGCTTCATGCGCGCGCATCACGTGATCCGCGTGGATGCGCATCGCGTGACGAGTCGTGTCCGCGGTCACGTTCGGATTGCCGTCACGGTCACCGCCGACCCACGACCCCCAGCGGAGGAACGCGGGGACCGCAGGCGGCCGCGTTCCCGTCTGCCCGCTGTCGCGCGCGACGCCATCGCTACCTGTGGTGTCTTCATCGTCGATCGCCCGGTCGTACGCCGCGTCGAGCGCCCGGTAGAGGCGAGGCGTGACCACGAACAGTGACTCGTCGAAGAACGCCATCACGGTGCGGACCTCGTCAAGCGGGGTCGGGGCCGAGGACCGCAGGTCCGAGGTGTGCCATAGGAGCGCGATCTCCTCCCGGAGGCGGCGACGCACCTCGGCATCCTCGAGTGCCGTGAGCCTGGGGTCGTCGAGCTGGTCGAGCAGGCGGTAGCAGCGTCGAAGTGCGGCCAGGACGGTCCGCCGGCGCGCCTCCGTCGGATGCGCCGTGAGGACGGGCGCGATCGACAGCCGGGACAGCAGTTCGGCGACGCGTTCCTGGGACCAGCCCCACCCCCGCAGCGTCTCCACGGCCGCCCCCGTCGACTCGCTGATGACGCCTCTCGTCGCGCGGCGCGCGCGCTGCCGAAGGGCCCGGACCCGCTGCTTCTCCTCGGCGAGGTTGGTCAGCTGGAAATAGAGGCTGAAGGAGCGGATGAGCGGCTCGGCCTGCGCGAGCGTGACGGCGTCAAGCTCGTCCGCGAACCGCTTGCCATAGACGGGGTCGCCCTCCCGGCGCAGCCCGATGGTGGCGCGCCTGATGCGCTCCACGATGTCCAGCATCTCGAGGCCGGACTGTTCGACGATGACCTGGCCGAGCAGGGCGCCGAGCAGCTTGACCTCACGCGCAAGCGGGTCCGCCGCCCGTGACGTCCCGATCCCGCGCGGTTCGGCCTTCACCGCAGGATTCGCCGCCGCCCGCCGACCTTTGGACTCCCCGCGTCGATCCAGTCTCGTCGCCTCCGAGCGTTCGCTCTTATCTCCCTGCCCGGAGCTCAGCCTAGAACATCGGCGTCGCCGATCGATCGACGGCTATCCTGCCGGGATGGTGCGCTCCCGGCTGACCCTCCAGACGATCGACCTGCACTGCGGCGGGGAGCCCCTGCGCCTGATCACCACGGGGTACCCCCCGGTGCCTCACGTGTCGATCCTCGAGCGAAGGCGCTGGGTACGCGACAACGCGGACCACGTTCGGCGGGTGGCGATGTACGAACCACGCGGACACCGGGACATGTACGGTGCCGTCCTCTTCCCGCCGTTCCGTTCCGACGCCGATGTCGCCGTGCTGTTCATGCACAACGAGGGCTACAGCACGATGTGCGGGCACGGGACCATCGCCCTCGCGACCGCCCTCGTCGAGGAGGGGTTGTTTCCCGGAGTCGAGCCCGAGACCATGATCCGGTTCGAAACGCCAGCCGGCCTCGTCATCGCGAGGGGCGTGACGCGGCGGCGCGACGGAGGCGGACTCGAGGTGACGGAGGTCCGCTTCACGAACGTGCCGTCGTACCTCGCGGCGCAGGACCTGGAAGTCCGTCCGGACGGGTTGCCGCTCGCCGGGGAGGCCACGGACCGGGGCTCACTCCGGGTCGATCTCGCCTTTGGGGGCGCGTATTACGGCGTGGTGGACGCGAGTGACCTCGGACTACGGGTCGAGCCGTCCGCGGTCGAGGCGCTGACGCGCGCCGGCGCCGCCATCACCGATCTCCTCCGCCGCGACCACGTCCCCGAACACCCCACGGACCCCGACCTGAGCTTCGTCTACGGGACGATCATCATCGACCATGAGCCGGGCACGTCTCCGGACGGCCCGCTGCCGGACGCGGACATGCGCAACGTCACGATCTTCGCCGAGGCCGAGGTCGACCGTTCGCCGTGCGGATCGGGCACCAGCGCGCTGCTCGCGAGGGCGGCCGCGCGAGGCTGGATGAGTCCCGGCGATGAGATCGTCAACGCGAGCATCACACGCGCATGCTTCAAGGGTCGGGTCGAGGGGGAGACGACGCTCGGATCACAGCCGGCGTTCGTGACGAGCGTGGCCGGCACCGCCTACCTGACGGGCCACTCGACACTCGTTGCCGACGAGCGCGATGAGCTGGGAGAGGGCTTCCTCCTCCGCTGACATGCGCCGCGGCTTTTCGCTGAGTGCGTCAGGCCTGTCCGAGCAGGCTCGGCAGCTCGCGCATGTCGCCGAAGACGACGGTCCCTGGCCCTTCGAGCCGCTCCCGCGGCGTCAGCCCGCCCGCGTACCCGAAGGCGCGCATGCTCGCCGCACGTGCCGCTTCGACGCCGTACCGGCTGTCCTCGACGACGGCGCACGCGCTCGGCTCCGCACCCATCCGCTCGGCGGCGTACAGGAAGAGGTCGGGCGCCGGCTTCCCGCGCGCCACGTCGGTCGCGCTGAAGATCCGGTCCCCGAAGCGGTCGTACAGCCCCGCAAGACCGAGCGTGTAGCGGATCTTCTCGTGCCTGCCGCTCGATGCGACGCACGTCGCGATGGTGATCTGGTCGAGCGCCTCGACGATCCCGTCGACGGGACGAAGCTCCGCCTCGAATGCCTCTCGGTAGAGGTGCCGGAACTCATCCTCCCAATCGGCGGGGAGCTTGCGCCCGAGATGCTTCTCGATCTCGCCGGCCATGTAGTCGTCCGTCCGACCCATGAAGCGCTCCACCACCTCGGCCTCCGTCATCGGCCGTCCCAGTCGGGTCAGGACGGCGACATCGACCTTGACCGCAATCCGCTCGCTATCGACGAGCACTCCGTCGCAGTCGAAGATGACGAGCTCGAGGGGGTGGGACACGCGGGGCAGTGTAGTCACGACCAGGTGTCCCCTCGTGACGTACGTGGCTTGCAAGCTCCAGCTGGTCGCGCCCCTGGTTCGTCGAACCTGCCGCTCCGGCGGCTGCGGCTCTCACCTTCGTACGACTAAGGACTAGCCAACACGACGTATCGACCCTCACGGCCGCGGAGGCGCATGACGACTACGTCGCGCCCTACTCCATGTGGCGGAGCCCCGGGACGATCAAGGCCAGCGGGATCCGGCACTTCATCCACTCGAACGACACTTGGAACGGCAACAGCGGGGGCGCGCTTCGGACGACGGATCACCACGCCCTTGGCATCGTCGCCCGGCACGTTCTCCGATGCGAGACGTGCAAAGACGGAATCAACGGGGCGACTCGTATGACTCAGGAAGTGGCGAACACTATGGTGTACTGGCGGAATAAGTCGCTAACTATCGGGGGTCGCCGAGTGCACGCTGCGCGGAGCGCCCGCGGGCTCACCAGGCCCCTTGCCGCGCTCTGGCTCGCGCTGGTGGTTGCATCCTCGTGCAACCTTCTGCCCGCGGCGCCGCGGCCGACTCCATCCGCACCCGGGACCGTGGAGGGAGCGGTGACTGACGCAGAGGGCAGGGCGATCGAAGGAGCTTCGATCACGCCTGTCACAGGCGGAGTCCGACTCCCCCTGATCGACTATCGAACTCGCGAAGACGGACGCTACGAAACCAGGTCTCTTCCCGCCGCGACATACGTCATCACGGCCGCAGCGATGGGGTACAAGCCGGCCAGCCAAGAGGTCCGCGTTGATCCGGGGCGAACGTCCCGTGTCGATTTCGTCCTCGAGCCCGACCCTAGCTTGCCGTCGCCACCGGCTTCGGCGAGCGCGTCACCGTAGAACGTCCCAACGGGCAACCCGACGATCAGCGTGTGCGACGTGGTTGGTCGTGCTCGAAGTGCAGCGCAGGAACCGTCCGACCGACCGAGGTAATCTCAGACGCCACTGCGGCCGCGACCCGAGGCGCTGAGCAAGGGGAAGCGGGCGTCGTG
>JADDQH010000023.1 GCA_016781485.1 Chloroflexota bacterium
GGCGGGACCTCGCCCAGCCCGGGAGGCGGCGGGCAGGGGCCGGCCGCCGGAGCCAAGATCACGGTCTCGTCGTTGTGGGGCGGCAGCGAACAGGAAGCATTCGAAGAGGTGCTCGGCCACTGCAGCGAGACGACCGGCGTGAACGCCACGTATGAGTCGGTCCGACAGGACTACGCGACGGCGCTGCAGACGCGGATCTCGGGTGGTAACCCGCCGGACGTCGCGATCATCCCGGGCATCGGCTTCCTTCGGCGGTTCGCGCAAGACGAATCGATCACGAAGATCGGCGACCTGGGGATCGACCCCGCCTCGCTCGAAGGCAACTACCCCCCGGGACTCCTCGATGTCGGCAAGGTCGACGGCGAGCTCTACGCGATCCCGGTGAAGTACAACAGCAAGAGCACCGTCTGGTACAGGCCGGACATGTTCGAGAAGCTCGGCGTCGAGGTCCCCCAGACGTGGGATGAGTTCAAGCAGGTGATCAACACGATCAAGGGCAAGGGCGAGACGCCGCTGGGGCTGGGGGCCAAGGACTCGTGGACGCTCACCGACTGGTTCGAGAGCATCTACATCCGCCAGGCCGGCCCCGATTCCTACGACAGGCTGTTCAGCGCCGAGGGTGACTGGACCGACCCAACGGTGAGCGCCGCGATCAACGAGATGACGTCCGTGCTCAACAACGAGAACGTCGTCGGCGGGATCCAGGGAGCGCTCGGGACGGAATTCGTGACCGGCATCGGTCAGGTGTTCAGCGCCAACCCGAAGGCCGTCATCTACTACGAGGGCGGCTTCGTCGGCGGCATCGCGACCGGGCAGGTCAACAAGCAGCTGAAGCCGGGCGAGACGATCGACTTCTTCGCCTTCCCGAGCTTCGGTCAGGGCAATCCGGTGACGTACGGCGGCGACGTGATCGCAGCGCTGACGACGAGGCCGGGTGTCAAGGAGTTCATCCAGTGCATGACCACGCCTGAGGCGGGAACGGTCTGGGCGGGCACCGGCGCTGCGATCTCGACGGTCAAGGCCGTTGCCACCGACGCCTACAAGAGCGAGCTCGCGCAGCGTGAAGCCCAGCAGCTCGCCGAGGCCGAGGCGGTCCGCTTCGACGGCTCCGACCTCCTTCCCGCCGGCGGGCCGGACCTGGGCGCACTGCTCCAGAGCGCCCTTCGTGGCGAGGACGTCAACGCACTCCTCACCCAGTTCCAGCAGCAGGTTAAGACCGCATGGGAGAACGAGTAGCGCCTAGATCCCCAAGATCGAGACGCGGGCGGGGGACTCCCCCCGCCCGCACTGCATCCGTGGACTGAGGGGAGGAACCGATGTCCATCGCGCCTCCGCCGCAGCAGGGCGGGACCGGCACCGGCGTCGCCGCGGGCACCATACCCCGACAGGATCGGTTCGCACTGGGGGGGCGCAGCCCGGTCGGCCTGATCCTTCTCGCGCCTGCGCTCCTGCTGCTGATCGTGTTCATCGTCTACCCGACGTTCTACACGATCCTGCTCAGCTTCAACAGAGGCAGGCGCGGCGAGTTCACGGAATGGGTCGGCCTCCGGAACTACGAGCAGCTGCTGACCCGCGACCCGAACTTCATCAACCTTGGGACGTTCCCGCCGTCCGGCGCCGTCTGGAACAACGTCCTCTGGATCATCTTCTACACGAGCTTCGTGCTCTTCCTCGGCCTGATCATCGCCGTCCTCGCCTCACGCGTGCGCTACGAGGCGATCATCAAGGCTGTCGTCTTCCTGCCCATGGCGATCGCGGCCACCGCGCTCGCCGTCATCTGGAGCTTCGTTTACACGCCGAACCCCGACATCGGCCTGCTGAACGCGATCATCGGCGCGTTCGGCGCCGGACCGATCTCCTTCCTCGGCGACCCGAACCTCGTCAACTGGGGGCTCATCGCGGTGGGCATCTGGGGATCGGTCGGCTTCGCGACCGTGATCCTCTCCGCCGCGCTGAAGGGGATCCCGACCGAGATCATCGAGGCTGCGCGTGTGGACGGCGCGACGGAACGTCAGATCTTCTTCCGGATCATCGTGCCGATGGTGAGCCTGCCGATGTCGGTCCTCGCGGTCACGCTCATCGTCAACGTCATCAAGCTCTTCGACCTCGTCTTCGTCATGACGGGGGGCGGGCCTGGCACGGCCAGCCGCGTGATCGCCTTCACGATGTACCAGGAGGCGTTCCCGAGCGGCCAGTTCGGAAGAGGCGCCGCGGTCGCGGTCGTGATGCTCATCATCCTCATCCCGATCATGATCTACAACATCCGGCGCTTCCGGACGGAGGCCGTCACATGACACAGCACGCAGGAGCTCTTTCCGGTCCGGCCGTCGAGACTCCGCCCCGAACGCTGAGCGAACGGATCGTCCGGGCCCTCAACAAGACGCCGATCCATATCGCGCTCGGGATCATCGCGCTCATCTGGCTCGCTCCCACCGTCGGGCTGCTCATCACCTCGTTCCGACCGCGGAGCGACATCCAGGCGACGGGGTGGTGGGAGACGATCTTCACGCTGCGGTTCACGCTGGAGAACTACCAGGAGGTCCTCCAGGCGCGGGGGATGCTCCAGGCTTTCATCAACAGCGCCATGATCGCCATCCCCTCGACGCTGCTGCCGCTCGCCATCGCCTCGATGGCCGCGTATGCGTTCTCGTGGATCAAGTTCCCGTTCCGGGACACCCTGTTCCTGGTCGTCGTCGCGCTCCTGATGATCCCCGTGCAGGTCGCATTCATCCCGGTCCTGAACCTGTTCAGGGAGACGGGTCTCACCCGCGGGTACGCGGCCGTATGGCTCATGCACACGGCATTCGCACTGCCGTTCGGGATATTCCTGCTACGCAACTTCTTCATCACGCTGCCGCGCGATCTGATCGAGGCAGCGCGGATGGACGGCGCGTCGGATATCGGCATCTTCCGGAGGATCGTCATACCACTCTCGGTGCCGGCCATCGCAGCCTATGGGATCTTCCAGTTCCTGTGGGTCTGGAATGACCTTTTGTTGGCGCTCGTGTTCGTCCAGAACGGGGCGCTGAACCCGATGACGCGGCAGATCCAGGGCCTGCTCGGGACGTACGGAACCGAGTGGCACCTGCTGGCGGCGGGCGGCTTCCTCCTGATGTTCGTGCCGCTGATCGTCTTCTTCAGCCTCCAGCGCTACTTCGTGCAGGGACTTCTCGCCGGCTCCGTGAAGTAGCGGTCGGTGAAGTAGAAGCTCGGGTAAGCCAGCCGCGGCGCGAGCTGAGCGTCGCGACCTATAACGTCCGCGCCGGGATCGGTCCCGGGCCGTTCCCGGATGCGTGGTGGCTCCACGTTGATCCGGAGCGGCTCCGGCGGATCGCGCAGGTCATCAAGGACCTCGACGCAGACGTCATCGCGCTCCAGGAGGTCGCGCTCACGACGATCGACGGCGTCGTCCGCGACCAATCGGCCGAGCTCGCGCGGCTCACCGGGCTCGATGTCCGCTACGGCGCGGTCGGCCACTTCCCGGTCGTGGATCGTGCCTCACTCACGACGATCGGCGCCTCCTTCTGGGGGAACGCCATCCTGACACGGCACCCGATCAGCGCGTCACGAGTGATCGGGCTTCCCTCGGCCGGCGACGACGAGCTCGTCGAGCCGCTCGGGAGCCGCGATGCGCTTGCCGGTGTCCGGTACGCGGACGCACCGGTCGGCGTCCGCGAGCCGCGGTGTCTGCTCGTCTGCGAGCTCGCGGTACGCGGTCAGCCCGTACATGTCGTCTCCACCCACCTGACCCATGTCGGGTCCGGGCAACGGCACCGTCAGACACAGGTCGCGTCCGACACGATCGCCGTCATCGACGGACCGGTCGTCCTCGCCGGTGACCTCAACGCATCGATCGAGACCGATGATCTCGTCCCGCTGCGCGCGGACCTCGTCGACGCCTTCGCTGCCGCCGGGATACCGCCGGCCGACCCCGCGCGGCGCTCTTGCGGCTCGCACCCGATCGACCACGTCCTGGTCCGCGGCCTCGAAGTCTCCACGTGTCGGGTCGCGTACGAAGCGGGCGACGCCTCTGATCACTGGCCGGTCGTGGCCACGCTTCGTCTGTAACGACTCGACGGCATCGCGGGCACCCGACCCCCGGAACCTGTGCTCGGACCGTGATCGCTGGCGGACGAGGCCATTGGCGGGACGAACGTCACACGGCGCGCCCGCCTGAGCGCCGGAACTGGATCGTCCGGATCTCCCACGGACCCAGGTCGAGCGTCACCGCTCCATCCGCGACAGCCAGGGCTCCGCCCGGCCGTCCCAGGAGATCGGCGTCGCGCGCCTCGGTGATCCCGGCGCTGACGACGGCCCGCGTCGGTGCGGGGTCCTCCGCGACGAGTCGCAGCTCGACCCAGTCGTCACGGCGCTTCAGGGCGGACAGCACGACGCCGGCGCCCTCGACCGAGAGGCCGTGGCCCTCCGGAGTCGCCGCTTCGTCCGCTGCGGATCCCGGCGTGGCGAGGAAGGGGAGCGCGAACCGCTCGGCCATCTCGTGAACGCCGTCCGAACCCCATTCGCGCGGGTGGGGGTAGAGAGCGAAGCCGACGCTCCAGTCGCGTCGGCATTGCGCGGCTGGGATCGGCCGCTCAGGTCCCGCCGGGTCCTCCCGGTAGGGATTGTCGTTCCGGCTGATCAGCCCGGTGGCGCGGAGCACCGTAAGCACCAGCTCGGAGCCTCCGGCGGCGTCGACCAATTCGTACTCCATCACGTGTTCGAGCAGCACAGCGCAGCCGCCGGCGTCGAGCCACCCATGCGCTGGGAAGGTGGGCAGCGGCACTTCACCGTGTCCGCCCTCCATCGATCGCCCGCGCTCGACGACCACGAACTGGCCCTCTGCCGCGGACGTCTCGGCGGCCCTGGCAAGCGGGACATGGAACCGAAGCCGGTGGTCACGCGCCCGGTTCTCGAAGTCGAGGCGGAGTCGCAGGAAGGGCTCGCCGGCACGGAGCGCGACGCGCATCCGGACGGGTATCTCGACCATCTCCTGCGTACGGCCCGACCCGTCCTCGTGGACTCCCGCCGGCCACCGATACAGGCGCGTCACCACGAGCTCGCCCTCGACGGGGCCCGCTGCGACGACCTCCACGCGGACGTCCTCCGGCCGCTCGACGAGCAGGTCCGCTCGCGGGGGCCCGTAGTTGTAGCTATCGCCATAGTCGCCGCCATCGACCAGCCGGCCCACGCCGGCCAGGACGCCGTGATCGCTCTCGATCCGCAAGGTCCCCGCCGTCTCGACAGCCACCCGCAACCGGCCGTTGTCGAGCTCCCGGTCGGTCACTCGAACGGCGCCGTCCACGTCTCCACGAGCTGGGGTCGGTCGAAGCGACGTCCACCCGAGCGGCGGGACGGTGAGCGACGCGGCGAGGCGGCGACGCGGCACGGCAAGGACGCGAAGGCGCCACCACGCATCCGGGACCGCCGACGTCACCATCTCGACTTCGCGCTTGAGCTCATCCACGTCGAGCCACTCGGACTCCGCGCCGTCCTCGACCTCCAGCGTCAGGCGCGGGCGTCCGTTGCTCTCGTCGAAGGCGTACCGCGTCAGCATCCGCCCGAACAGCTCTCGCCCGTGGACCCGCCGCTGGAGGAATGCGCTCAGCTCGGTCGCACGCATCTCCGTCTCGTGCAACAGCGACCGGTTGCGTGACCGTTCCTGTGTCCCCACCGTCGTACCGTCCGGGAGCTCGAGCGCGACCTCATCCCACTCGTCGGGGATCGGGAAGTCGAACTCGATCATCCCTGACCGTGACCGCGGCGATGGGTTGACGACGGCGGAGCTGCCTCGCGCGACCCCCTGCGCGATGCTCCGGACCGCGCGCTCCGCGACGCCGCGCCCGATCTGTTCCGCCTCCGCGAACCGCGACAGGACCTGGTCGACGACCGGATCGAGCGAGCACCCACAGATCGAGTCGTGCGCCGAGTTCTCGATCACCTTGCGCCACGCGATCCGCAGCAGCGAGCTCGGCCATGCCCGACCGTGAAGTGCGGCGAGCGGCTCGGCGTATCGCTCGAGCCACCGCTCCGCGCGCCCGCACGCCTGCTTCAGGTCGATCCGGGCGGAAGTGACGCCCATGAGGATGTTGGCGCGGGCACCAGAGCGCAGCTCGCCCCGCCAGTGCGGCAGCGGTGCCGACGCCGCGTCGTCGTTGGCGCGCGCGGCCCCGAGGTAGTCCGGCAGGGTCGTGACACGCATCGCGTGACCGTTCCCGGCGGCGTTGACACCGTCCACGAGTTCGAGTAGCTCCGCCGCGGGGACCGCGTGGTCCGTCCCGTACATCGCGAGCAGCGAGCCGTCCCCGTAGAACGGGCGCTGAAGCTCGTGGAACGCCACGACCTTCGCGGGCAGCCGCTCCGGGATCGCGAACAGATGGGCCGCCGCGCCGTACCCTCCAACGAGGTACTCGGTCCGCACGCGGGACCCGTCGGGGGCCTCCCAGGTGAAGGCGTGGCGGTCGATCGCGGCCGGGACGCCTCGCCATACGGCCGCGTCACTGATGCCGGCCCGTCGCAGCATCTGAGGCATCTGCGCGATGTGCCCGAACATGTCGGGCAGGTAGCCGATGTCCATGACGGCCCCGAGCTCCAGCGCCCGCTGCCGGCCGAGCTCGAGGTTCCGAACCATCGTTTCCCCGGAAACGAGGAACTCGTCCATCAGGATCTGCCACGGCCCGATCGCGAGGCGACCCTCGGCGACGAAGCGTCGGATCAGCGGCTCAGCCTCCGGCCGGGCCTCCAGGTAGTCGTCGACCGTCGCGAGCTGCCCGTCCAGCGTGAAGCAGAAGCGGTCATCTGCCGCCATCCGCTCGAGGACGTGGTCGACGAGCTCGACGAGCCGCATCCGGAACACCTGGAACGGCTCGTACCACTCGCGGTCCCAGTGCGTGTGAGGCACGAGATGGATGAGCGCCGAGGGGCGTGCCGACGGCGCTGTTTCTGCGTTCATGGCGTCGTGATCACCGTGCATGGCCCTTGACTGATCGGCGTGGGCGGGGACGAGGTTGCGGGAGAGCGCGTCGTGGGCGATCGCGCTCAGCAAAGCCTACGACAGCGCTTTCGGTTCCGAGCCGAGCGCTCCCGCCGTGGTCCTCCGGCGTACTCGGGCCGCCGACGCGTGCCGCGCCTCTGATACCCTCGCCTCCCGTATGACCGTCACAGCGGAGCGTCGGCTGCGGGCGCCGACGCCCCGGGCCGCGCTCGCGATCTTCGCGGCGATCGTCCTCTGCGTGGTGCTCTACCTCGGGCGCGGCGCGCTCGCCCCATTCGTCATCGGGCTCGTTCTGATCTATGTGCTGGACCCCGCGGTCCAGGCGCTGGTGCGGCGCCGGGTACCCGCCGCGCTCGCGGTGCTCCTCGTCTACCTCGCCGCGATCGTGGTCATCGTCCAGGGCGTCGCGCTCCTGTTCAGGCCGCTCCTCGCGCAGCTCGGCGCCTTCGTCGCGAACCTGCCCGAATACGGGCAGGCGCTCGACAGGATCAGACAGACGATCGAGGACGCGGGGCTACCCACACCGATCCGGGCCGCCATCGATCGGCTGCTCTCCGAGGTGGGCCAGGGCGCGGGTACGTTCGACCCCGGGACGCTGTTCCCCATCGTCCAGACGCTCGCGGGCATCTTCGGGTCGGTCCTCGCGTATCTCATCGTCCCCGTCTGGGCGTTCTACATCCTCAAGGACCGGGACCGGCTCGTGGAGCGGGTGAACCAGGCGCTGCCGCCCGGCTGGCGGCGGGACACCTGGGCCGTCGCCCGGATCATCGAGCGCACATTCGGTCGCTTCCTTCGCGGGCAGCTGCTGCTCGGGGTGATCGTCGCGGTCGCCACGTTCGTGGGGCTGATCGTCCTCGGCCTGCTCGTGGACCCACGCTTCACCCAGTTCGCCGTGTTCCTCGCGGTCGTGGCAGGGGTCTTCGAGCTGCTGCCGATCATCGGGCCGATCATCGCGATGATCCCAGCGCTTCTGGTCTCGCTGACGATCTCTCCCCAGGCGATCATCGGGATCCTCGTCCTGTACATCGTGATCCAGCAGGTCGAGAACAACATCCTCGTCCCCAGGGTCCAGGGCGACGCGATCGACCTCCACCCCTCGGTCGTCATCTTCGCGCTGATCGTGGGCGGCGCGATCGCGGGACTCCTCGGCGCGATCTTCGCGCTGCCGATAACCGCTGCCGCGAGAGACGTGTACCGGTACCTGTTCCGTCGGATGAGCGAGGACGACCCCGACATCCCGCCCGCGGACGAGCTCCTCGAGGCGAAGGCGAAGGTCGACCCGAGGGACCCGGCGCCGTCCGCCGCCTCGTCGCGAGAGGCGACCGACGACGGAGGCGAGGAAGCCGCCCGTGGCACACACGGTCCTGCTCCGGCGACCGCGCCTCTCGCACCGGCCCGAGAAACGGGAGCGCGAGAAGACCGAGGAGAGGGCTTGACGTAGCGACCGCGCGGGGAGAACGCGAGACACGGATCCGCGGGCCCGAGGAACCGGGAGGAGGCGTTTGTCGGCGTCCGACCCGCAGCCGAGCCGAGGAGCCCGGTACGCCGTCGCGGGGACCCGACGCCCTCCGCTACGCCGCGACGGTGTGGGAAGCGTCGGCTCGCTCCTTCTCCACGGCACGAGGCACAGCCCGCGCGAGGAGGATCGGAGGGACGATGGTCGTGATCACGACCGCGATCAGGACGACGCTGAACAGGCCGGGGTCGAGCACCCCCAGCCCGAGCCCGAGTGTCGCCACGACGATCCCCACCTCGCCGCGCGGCGCCATCCCGAGCCCTACCACCGCCGCCGGCCAGCGACCGATGGACGCTGCCCCGACGAAACCGCCGGCGATCTTCATCAGGAGTCCGAGCGCGGCCAGGGCGACGGCCACGACGGCGAGCTCGGGGTGCAGCAGGGCGCCGAGGTCGACTTCCGCGCCGGTGACTGCGAAGAAGAACGGGGTGAAGATGAGCGACAGCGGTCGGACCTCGTCGTGCAGCTCGTCGCGCGCCTCCGTCTCCGCGACGATCAGCCCCGCGACGAAGGCTCCGATGATCGCGGCGAGCCCGATCGCTGCGGCGATGAGGGCGAGTGCGAGCGCGAGGATGAACGAGGGCACCAGGGGGGTGTCGGCGAACAGCGGCCAGGTGAAGACCTCCCGCTTGAGCCCGCGAGCCCGCCGGGCGACCGCGAACCCGAGGCCGAGCATGCCCACGGCGGCCACAGCGACGACGAGGGTCGAGGCGGAAACCTCCCCGGTCGAGATGCCGGACACCAGACCGATGAGTACGAGCACGAGAACGTCATCCACGATCGCGGCACCGAGGATCACCTGCGAGAACGTCCGGTCGAGGACGCCCATCTCGGCGAGGACGCGGCTCGTGATCCCGATGCTGGTCGCGCCCAGAGCGAGGCCGACGAACGCGGCGGTCGGGAACGCGGCTCCGGTCAGCTGCATCAAGGCGGCACAGGCGACCACCGGCAACACCATCGCGAGCACCGCGGTGAGGACCGCCGGCCGGCCGACCCGCAGCAGATCGTCGGTGCGCACCTCGAGTCCGACGGCGAACAGGAGGATGACGACGCCCATCTCCGCGAGGACTGCTGTCACTTCGCCCGGGATCGCCCATCCGAGCGCGTGCGGCCCGACGACGAACCCCCCGGCGAGTTCGCCGACGACACCGGGCTGCCCGAGCCGGCGCGCGATCTCCTCGCCCAGCTTCGCAGCGACGAACAGCACGAACAGCGTGAAGAGCGCGCCCAGGACCGCTTCGGCCGCGGATGCCTGGTCCACGTCGGACGCGGCGAGGACAGGCGGTGCGAGCGCCCCGAGGGGCGGTGTCATGCGAGGTAACGAACGTAGATGTACACGGTGGAGATCACGAGCGACAGCACGACGGTGGCCGCGCCGTACCTGAGGAACTGGCCGAACGCGATGGGCTGACCCGAACGCGCCGCAAGGTTGGCGATGATCACGTTCGCCGACGCGCCGATGATCGTCGAGTTACCGCCCAGGTCCGCGCCCAGCGCGAGCGACCACCATAGCGGCCCGACATCGACGCCTCGCTCCCGGAGCCCCTCGATGACCGGGATGAGCGTCGCCGTGTACGGGATGTTGTCCACGATGCCGGACGCGATCCCGCTCGCCCAGAGCAGAGCGATGCTCGTGACGCCGGTGTCGCCGCCTGTGGCCAGGAAAAGCTGGTTCGCGAGCGCGTCGATGATCCCCACGTGGATGATGCCCTCCACGAGCACGAACAGGCCCACGAAGAAGAGGAGCGTCCCCCACTCGACCTCGGCCAGTGCCTCCGTCGGCTCCCCGCCGACCGCGATCAACAGCACGGTCGCGCCCAGCAGCGCGATGGTGGCCGGCTCATACCCGAGTGGACCGGCGACGAGGAACCCGAGGATCGTCAGCAACAGGACCGCGACACTGAGGCGCATCACGCGCCGGTCCGTGATGACGCCCGATTCGTCGAGGTCGGGCAGTCGTGCGTGCTCGCGCTGTCTCGCGAGCTCGCGTCCCCACATCAGACGCGCGAGGACGAGGAATGCGAGGAAGACGAGGATCGCGGGGGGAGTCATGTGCGCGGCGAACGTGGCGAAGTCGATCCCGGCGGCCGATCCGATGAGGATGTTCGGCGGGTCCCCGATGAGTGTCGCCATGCCGCCGATGTTCGAGGCGAGGATCTCGGCGATGAGGTAGGGGATGGGTGAGACCCGCATCGCGGCGGCGATGTAGAGCGTGATCGGTCCGATGAGGACGACGGTCGTGACGTTGTCCAGGAACGCGGACGCAACGGCAGTGATGACGCACAGCACGACGAGGATCCGCCACGGATCGCCGTGAGCCACGCGGATGGCGCGGATCGCGACCCAGCCGAAGACGCCGGTGCTCCGCATCACGTTCGCGATCACCATCATCCCGAGCAGAAGGAAGATGACGTTGAAGTCGATCGCAGCGAACGCCTCCTCCTGGTGGAGGGTCCCGAGCACGATCATCAGGATCCCGCCGAGGAGGGCGGCGACCGTCTTGTTCAGTCGCTCGGTCGCGATGAGTGTGTAGGTGCCGACGAAGACGGCGGCGGCGATCCAGACCTGCACGTGCTACCCGTCCGTCGGTCGAGCAGGCGGCTCGGCCCCGGTCACGTCTGCGAGGTATCGGAGTGCGAGCTCGAGCAGGTCGATGTAGCCGATCACCCGCCGTTCTTCATCGACCACGGGCAGCCCCGACAGCCGGTACTCCTTCATGGCGCGGAAGGCGTCGCCGACGGTGGAGTCCGGGTGGAGAGAGACGGCCGGCATCATCAGGTCGCCACAGCGCAGGGCCGCGACTTCGCGGCCGAAGCGGGCGGCGGACTCGAAGTCCGTGACCTCCGCGATCAGGAGCTCCGGGGCCGCCCGCGCCACCACCTCCTCCACGATCCGGAGCACCGGGAGGACGCCGACCAGCCGCTCGGACGAGTCGACGACGGCGAGGACGCGGGTCTGGGGGCGTTCGAACGCGGCGCGCGCGACGTCGAACAGCTCGTCGTCGACGTGGACGACGGTCGGGCCGATGTCCAGCTGGTGGTCGACCTCGCGGATCGAGCTTCGCTTGGCGAGCTGCGGGTCGGGCCTCTCTCTCACCAACCCCGCTCGCCGCCGGCCGCCACCACCGGCGACGCGAGCGTGCAGGACGCCGCGCACTTCGACTCGAACAGATCCATCACCTGGGCGTCAGCCGCCTCGACCTGCGTCACCAGCGGGGCTTCGACTGCCGGAGATTGATGCTCTGCAGGATCCCGAGCCCGACCGCGATGCTCACCAAGGACGCACCGCCGTGCGTGATGAACGGCAGCGGGATCCCGGTGACGGGCATGATCCCGATGACCATGCCGATGTTCACGAGCACCTGGAACAGGATCATCGATGCAAGGCCGCCGGCGAAGATGACACCGAACGGATCGTCCGCGCGCCAGCCGGCCAGCAGGATGCGCCACAGGAGTGCGCAGAACAGCAGCAGCACCGCGACGCCGCCCACGAAACCGAGCTCCTCCGCCAGCGTCGCGAACACGAAGTCCGTCGATTGTTCGGGAAGGAAGTCGAGCTGCCCCTGGCTGCCGTTCGTGAGGCCCTTGCCGCCGACACCTCCCGACCCGACCGCGATCTGTGACTGGACGAGCTGATACCCCGACCCCTGGGGATCGGCCGTCGGATCGAGGAACGAGAGCAGTCGCTGCTTCTGGTAGTCCTTGAGGACGTGGCTCCACGCGATCGGGACTGCTGCGACGACCGCCGCAGCGAGGAGCCCGATCCACGGAAGGCTCACACCGGACAGGAACAGCGTGCCGAACAGGATCGCTCCGAACACGAGCGACGTCCCGAGGTCCGGCTGCACGAGCACCAGGAGGAGCGGCGGTGCCGCGAGCACGCACGCACCCGCGACCGTCCACACGCTGTTCAGTGAATCCTGGCGAGCGGCGAGGAAGTTCGCGAGCACGACGATCATGAGGACCTTGGCGATCTCCGAGAACTGGAACTGGAGTCCGAAGATCGTGACCCACCGGTTGACGTCACCGACGCCGCTGCCGAGGAAAAGCGAGATCAGCAGCAGCCCGATGTTCACGAGGTAGAGCGGCCACGCGAACGTCTTCAGCCAGTGGTAATCCAGCGCCGTCGCGACCGTGAACATGATGATCGCCACGCCGAGCCACAGGAGGCCGCGCGAAAAGGTCGTTCCCGACGCGAGCGGCGACGCGCCCGAGCTGTTGGTGAAGGCCATCATGAGTCCCACGATCGCGAGGAGGAGCGCGTACAACACGAGCTGGACGTCGAAGACGTTCCAGACCACGCGGACGGACTTCGTCGTCCAGTCGTGGAACCGAGCCGGTTCGGCCCGCAGCGCGCCCATCGTCCGGACTTTCTCCCGCCGCCGCTAGTTGCTCTGGTAGAAGTTGCCGCGCTTGACCAGGTCGTGGTTGCGCAGATCGACGTCCAGCTTGTACTCCAGCTGGAGGAAGTACTTCACGATCTCCACCGCCGCGTTCCCCTTCGTTCGCGAGTCGTAGGCGAAGGCGAGCACCGCGAGCTCCGAGTCATCACGGGCGACGGCGCGGTAGCCGTCGGGGTCGCCGGCCTTCGGCCGCGGGTCCCTGGGTACGAAGGCAGCGAACCAGGAGTGGTACGGGAGCCTCCCCTGGCGGTCCCGGATCCCGAACTGCGCGGTCCCCGACTTGCCGGCCACGACGATCGGCAGCTCCACGAGGTTCGAGGTATGGCGGATCGTCAGCACGCGCCTCGCGGCGACACGCATCGTGCGCAGCACCTGCGGATCGACGTCGACGCGGTGGATGACCCGGGGCTCGAACTCGCGCACGACCCGGCCGCGGGGATCCAGGACACGCCGCACGACCTGAGGCTGGAGGAGTCGTCCCCCGTTCGCGAGCGCGGCATACGCGTTGAGGACCTGGAGCGGGGTGACGGCGTTGTAACCCTGGCCGATCCCCGCCTGGAACGTCTCGCCGGCGAACACCCGCTGGCCGAACAGGTCCTCCTTCCACTCGTTCGTGGGGATGATCCCCTTGGCCTCGCCCGGCAGTTCGATCCCGGTACGAGCGCCGAAACCGAACTGGCGTCCCCAGTGCGCAAGGCGGTCGATCCCCAGCATCCCGGCGACCTGGAAGAAGAACGTGTCACTCGAGTGCCCGAACCCGTCGTAGATGTCGAGCGGCCCCCACCCTCGCTTGTTCCACTCCCAGTACTTGTAGCTCCCGATCTCCAGGTACGCCTTCGTGTCGAGCTTCGTCCTGGGCGTGATCCTCCCGTCGGCGAGGCCCCCCGTCCCTGTCACCACCTTGTAGGTCGACCCCGGCGGATACTGCTCGCTGATGGCGTGATTGAGAAGCGGCCGGTCCGGGTCGGTGAGCAGCTTCTGGTAGTCGCCCGCCGAGATGCCTCGGGCGAACAGGTTGTTGTCGTAGGTGGGGAGCGAGACCATCGCCAGGATCTCGCCGGTCTGTGGGTTCATCACGAGGACGACGCCGCGCTTCAGGCCGACGAGGTCCGTCGCCCAGCGGAGCGCCTTCTCGGCCCGCCTCTGGATGCCCACGTCGAGTGTCAGCTCCAGCGAGTTCCCGGGCTTGGCATCGCGTACCGTCTGGAGGATCGACAGGGTACGCCCGGACGCGTCGCGCTCGACCTGCTCCACGCCGTACGCACCGCGCAGCTCCTTCTCGTAGGTGGCCTCGACCCCCGCCTTCCCGATGATGTCGTCGGTCAGATACCCGTCGGGCCGGCGCGTCTCGTACTCCTCGGCGCTGATGGCGCCGGTGAAGCCAAGGACGTGGGACACGAGCGGCCCGTACGTGTAGTCGCGCCGTGCCTCGACGGTCACCGCGACGCCCGGGAGATCCAGGTGCTCCTCAGCGATGACCCGCGCGACCTGCTGCGGGACGTCGTTCGCGATCCGGATGAGATCGAAGCGCGATCCGGCATTACGGTCGAGGGCGGCCGTGATCTCGGCGGGAGGGATCCCGAGCAACTCCGCGAGGCGTCCGACGACGGTCGCACGCTGGCTGTACGGGAGATCGGCGGCACGGACCTTGACCACGAACGACGGGACGTTGCGGACGAGCGGTCGCCCCTCGCGATCCGTGATCAGTCCCCGCGGGGAGCGGATCGGCTGCAACGTGATCCTGTTGCTCCGCGCGAGCCCCGCGTAGTGCCCGCCCCGTGCCACCTGTAGGTCGAACAGCCGTGTCGCTAGGACACCGGCGATGAGGACGACAACGAGTCCGAAGATGAGGAACCGCGGCAGAAGGCGGCTCCTCGGGGGAGCCGTGCCGAGGACGATGTCGGTCATCCGGTCACCAGTCGAGACGGTCCGTGGGTCGGCCACGGCTCACCACCGCGTGCGCAACGCCGACAGCGGCGATCGCGAGGATCGCGTTGAACAACGCGATCGGCAGCACGACCGCGGCCGATGCGCCCGAGAACGCGACCCCGGATGTCATGGCGAGCACGGCAAGCGACACGAACTGGTAGCCCCAGGTGAGCGAGAAGACAGCGAGGATGGTGATCGCGCGCCGATCGGCGCCGACCAGCCGCGCGACGAGGATCGCGAGGCCAACGACGATCAGGAGGCTGAGCATGGTGGCGCCGACCGGCCGATGAAGCAGCATGTCCAGCATGAGCCCGCCGAGGGAAGCCCAGACGAGCCCATCTTCGACTCCCACCATCATCGACGTGACCACCGCAAGGACGAACACCAGGTCGGGTTTCGCTCCTGCGATCGTCAGGTCCGGAAATACACTCGTTTCCACGAGCGCCGCCACCAACGCCCCGACCGCCGCGAACAGGAGGCTCACCTACGAGGTCCTCATGGACTGGCGGGACCCGCACGAGACCCGACGGGGCCGATGCGCCGAGGGCATGTCGCTCACTCCGAGTATACCGAAGGGGTCTTCCTCCGCCTGCCCTGACTGTTGGGTGACGGAAGTCCTTTTCGGCCTTCGGACCGCCACGGGTCGCCGGTCGTTTCACGTGAAACATGGGGTGCACGGGGAGGGGGAGGACCGGCGGCAGTGTCAGAGCCAACCCGCAGCAAAGGCGGCGGAAACCGGCCGGACCTAGGGTGCCGAGACGGTCCGCTCCACTGGCGAGCCTGGCATCTCCGGCGGGTTCGAAAGGGGCATCTCGGGTAGAATATGAGCTCGTGCATCGCTTCCGGGCGGGCGACGGAGTTGCCGAGATCGTCGCCTGCGCGAACCAGAAGGGCGGCGTCGGCAAGACCACGACCGTCGTCAATCTGGCCGCGTATCTCGCCCTCGAAGGGCGACGCGTGCTTGTCCTCGATCTCGACCCCCAGGCCAATGCGACCAGTGGGTTGGGCATCGACAAGAACGCGGTCGCGCGCTCCCTCTACCACGCGCTCATCGAGGAACTGCCACTCGCGGACCTGGTCACATCCACCTCCGTCCCGGGCCTGGACCTCGTCCCAGCCTCGCGCTCGCTCGCCGGCGTCGAGGTCGAGCTGGTGCCGGCGGACCAGCGTGAGCGGAGGCTGGCGAAGGCACTCGCGCCGCTCAGCGCGAGTTACGACGACATCCTTCTCGACTGCCCACCGTCGCTCGGTCTGCTCACGGTCAATGGCCTCACGGCGTCCCATTCCGTGCTCGTGCCGATCCAGTGCGAGTACTACGCGCTCGAGGGCCTGGGCCAGGTGACGGCCACCGTACGGCTCGTCCGAGATCACCTGAATCCGGAGTTGAAGATCAAAGGGATCCTTCTCACCATGTTCGACGCACGGACGACGCTCTCGGCTGATGTGAGCGCCGAGGTCCGTCGCCATCTCGGCGACCTCGTATTCGAGGCCGTCATCCCCCGCAATGTCCGACTCGCGGAGGCGCCGAGCTACGGCCGGCCGATCTGCTTCTACGACCCAGGCTCGCGCGGCGCCGATGCCTACCGGGCCGTCGCCGCCGAGTTCGTGCGGCGGAACCACGCGGGCGGGGATGCACTCCCGGCGGCTGCGTTGGGAGTACCGGCATGACGGCGCAGGCTAGGCGGGCGGCCGGCGGACTCGGACGCGGTCTGGCCGCGCTCATCCCTCAACGTCCGGCGGACGCCGTGACGCAGATCCCGGTCGCCCACATCCAGCGCAACCCATTCCAGCCGCGTCAGCGCGTCGAGCGCGAGGAGCTCGAGCGGCTCGCCGCGAGCATCGCCGCGCACGGCGTCCTCCAGCCTGTCCTCGTGACCGAGACACTCGATGGCTACCGGCTCATCGCCGGCGAGCGGCGCGTCCGGGCTGCCGAGCTAGCAGGACTCGCCACGGTCCCCGCCATCGTGCGCCACGCCGACGAGCGCGAGCAGCTCGCGTTCGCGCTGGTCGAGAACGTCCAGCGGGCCGATCTCAACGCGATGGAGGAAGCGCGCGCGTATCGACAGCTGATCGATGAGTTCGACCTGAGCCAGGAGGAGGTCGCTCGCGCGGTGGGTCGGGCGAGACCGACCATCTCGAACGCGCTTCGGCTCCTCGAGCTGTCACCGGCCGTCCAGGCGGCGGTCTCCGACGGCTCGATCAGCGAGGGACACGCCCGCGCCGTCGCGACGCTTCCCGATCACCCTGCGCAGGAGCGGTTGCTCGCCATCGTCCGAAGTCGATCACTGTCGGTCCGACAGACCGAGGATCTCGCACGCAGGCTGCGGGACGGGGCCGCGCGCGAGGCCGTGCCGGAGCCGCGCGCCGACGACAGCGAACTCGGCGAGCTCGCCGCCGCGCTTCGCACCGCCTTGAGCACCAAGGTCACGATCACGCCGTCTCGTCGTGGTGGGCGGATCACGATCGAGTACTACGACTCCGACGACCTCGGGCGGCTGTGCGACCTGCTGGCGAGGGGCTCGGCGTGACCGAGTCCACAGCGCCTCCGAGCAGGATCTCGGACTCGGACGGCGTTCAGACCCGCCGCAGGACGCGTGGCAGCGCGAGCGGTTACACCGCGGAAAGCATCCAGGTCCTCGAAGGGCTGGAGGCCGTGCGGCGACGCCCCGGCATGTACATCGGGTCGACCGACACGCGCGGACTGCATCACCTGATCTGGGAGGTCGTCGATAACTCGATCGACGAGGCGATGGCCGGCCACGCCTCCCACATCGAGCTGACGCTCCTTCCCGATGGGAGCGTCGTCAACCGCGACAACGGCCGCGGAGTCCCCGTCGGTCGTCACCGGACAGGAAAGGACGCACTGGAGGTCGTCCACACGGTCCTGCATGCAGGCGGCAAGTTCGGTGGCGGCGGCTACAAGGTCTCGGGTGGCCTCCACGGTGTAGGTGTCAGCGTGGTCAACGCGCTTTCCGAGTGGATGGAGGTCGAGTCGGCGCGGGATGGCCGCGTCTGGGGCCAGCGGTACGAGCGAGGAAAGCCGACCGCTCCCGTCCGGACGCTCGGGCCGTCAGAGGGGCGGACGGGCACGACGACGCGGTTCCGACCTGATCCCGAGGTGTTCGAGGCCATCGACTTCAACTTCGACATCATCGGTCAGCGGATGAGGGAGTCGGCATACCTCAACAAGGGGCTCTGGATCAAGCTCGTCGACGAGCGGACGAGCCCTGTCCACGAGAAGTCCTTCTACTTCGAGGGAGGACTCATCAGCTTCGTGCGGCATCTCAACAAGACCAAGGAGGTGCTGCAGCCACGGCCCATCTACGTGGAGCGGAGGGACGGCGCGACGACCATCGAGGTGGCGCTCCAGTACAACGACAGCTTCAACGAGACGGTCGTCGCCTTCGCCAACAACATCAACACCGTCGACGGTGGGAGCCACGTGACGGGCTTTCGCGCCGCCCTCACCAGCTGCCTCAACGACTACGCGCGGCGCAACGGCTTCCTCAAGGATGCCGATGCCAACCTCTCCGGTGACGACGTCCGCGAAGGGCTGACGGCGGTCATCAGCGTGAAGCTGGTGGAGCCTCAGTTCGAGGGACAGACGAAGGCGAAGCTGGGCAACGCCGAGATCAAGGGCCAGGTCCAGGCCGCGGTCACGGACGGGCTGATGCAGCACCTCGAAGAGAACCCCGCGGACGGACGCCGGATCATCGAGAAGTGCCTGACGGCGGCGCGAGCACGGGAGGCAGCGCGCAAGGCCCGAGACCTCGTCATCCGGAAGGGAGCGCTCGAGGGCTCGGCGCTGCCCGGAAAGCTCGCCGACTGTCAGGAGCGAGACCCGCAGCGGAGCGAGTTGTACATCGTCGAGGGCGACTCGGCCGGCGGTTCGGCCAAACAGGGCCGCGACCGGCGGTTCCAGGCCATCCTTCCCATGTTCGGCAAGATGCTCAACGTCGAGAAGGCACGCCTCGACAAGGTGCTCTCGAGCGAAAAGCTCCGACCGCTGATCATCGCGCTGGGGACCGGGATCGGCGATACGTTCGACATCAGCAAGCTCCGCTACCACCACGTGATCCTGCTCGCGGACGCCGATGTCGACGGCGCGCACATCCGAACGTTGCTGATGACGTTCTTCTACCGGCACATGCCGCAGCTCGTGGAGAACGGTCACCTGTACATCGCCCAGCCTCCGCTCTATCGCGTCAGCACCGGAAAGGTGACCCGATACGCGCAGGACGAGCGGGATCGAGACGCGATCGTCAGGGAGATGAAGGTCAAGAACCTGACCATCCAGCGCTTCAAGGGGCTCGGCGAGATGAACGCGGAGCAGCTGTGGGAAACGACGATGAACCCCGCCACCCGGACGCTCCTCCGAGCCGAAATCGAGGACGCGGCGACGGCCGACCAGGTGTTCAGCACGCTGATGGGGGAGAAGGTCGAGCCGCGCAAGGAGTTCATCAAAGCCGAGGCGCGGAAGGTCAAGAACCTTGACGTATGACGTCCACCGCGCCGTCTCGGACGAACGCGCACCGAGCGTCGGGCGGAGCGAGGTCAGGGAGCGCGCGAACGCTCTGGTCCGGGATCGGTTGCCGCTCGCCCGCGAGCTCGGCCGACGCCTCCGTCCACTCGTCGACGACCCCGAGCTGTTCCGGGCGGAGCTCACCGCGGGGTTGCGCTTCCTTGCCGACGAGGCTTACCTCGCCGAACTGTCCCGCGTCGCTCCGGGCGCGGGCCCTGCGCTCGGTGTCCGACTCCCGCTGCTCCGCGCCGTCCAGGCCGGGGTGCGTCCGGGCCTCCGCGCTCGGACGCCTTCTTCATCCGTCTGGCTCGCGGAGCGTCTCGTCCGCGACGATCTTCGCGAGGTCCGACTGTTCAGCATCCTGCCGCTCCGCCGCAGTCTTCCCGACGAGCCCGAACAGACGTGGCAGGTCATCCGCAGGCTGGCTCGAGGCGCAAGCGACTGGATCGGCGTCGACACGCTGGCTCCCCTCGTGGCCGAGGGGATCCTGCGGGCGCCGTACCGATGGGCGGAGCTGGAGCAGCTCGTCTACTCGCTGAACCTCTGGGAGCGGCGGCTCGTCGGCGCCACGATCGCCACGATGCCGTTCCTCGTCGTACCGACGGCCCGCGACCGGCTCCCAGGCGCTCGGTCCGCTCTCGGGCTCATCCGGTCACTCCTCGGGGACCCCGAACCGGACGTCCAGAAGGCACTGAGCTGGGCGCTCCGGTCGTGGTACGAGGTCGACATGGGCGGGGTCACGACGCTCATCCGCGAGGAGGCGGAACAGGCGCTCGCGACGGGGGATGGACACCGCGCATGGGTCATCCGAGACGCCCTTTCCGCGGTCCCGGCAGAGGTCGCCGCCGATCTCCGGCCCCGGCTCACGCAGGTGCGCCGACGGGCCACCGCGCCGGGGACCAGCACGGCGGGGGAGACGGCGCGGGCGTTCGTCGGGCTGCTCGACCTGGGCTCCGCTGTCGCCGAGCCGATCGACCGGGGCGGGTCGTACCTCCAGGCCCCGGACCCGAGAGAGACGGCCGAGAACAGCACGAGCAGTGAGCGCCAGGGGGCCGCGCGATGACGGACGGGTTCGGCGAGGTGCGGGCGATCCGCATCGAGGACGAGTTGCGAGACAGCTACCTCGATTACGCGATGAGCGTGATCGTCAGCCGCGCCCTGCCCGACGTCCGGGACGGACTGAAGCCCGTGCACCGCCGGATCCTTCACACGATGAATGAGATGGGCCTCACCGCCGGAGCCGCCTATCGGAAATGCGCTGCGATCGTGGGCGAGGTGATGGGGAAGTATCACCCCCACGGCGACGCCGCCCTCTACGACGCGCTCGTGCGGCTCGCCCAGGACTTCTCGATGCGCTACCCACTCGTCGACGGGCAGGGGAACTTCGGGTCCGTCGACGGCGACCCGCCGGCTGCGATGCGATACACCGAGGCACGGATGACCGCGATCGCCTCGGAGCTCCTCGCCGACATCGAGAAGAACACCGTCGACTTCGTCGAGAACTACGACGGGTCGCGACAGCAGCCCTCGGTCCTCCCCGCCAAGCTGCCGAACCTGCTCATCAACGGCTCCGCCGGCATCGCCGTCGGCATGGCCACCAATATCCCGCCACACCACCTGGGCGAGGTCGCGCGGGCGACGGTCGCTCTCATCGAAGACCCGGAGCTGACCTCGGACGAGCTTTGCGAGTACGTACAGGGTCCCGACTTTCCCACAGCCGCCACCATCTTCCGGTACGAGAAACAGCGGAACGTCGTCACGGGCCAGTGGGAGCAGGTCGATGCGATCCGTCAGATGTATGCGCACGGGCGGGGCCGCGTGGTGATGCGTGCCCAGTGCGCGTTCGAGGAGTCCCGGGCGGGCCGGACCGCGATCGTCGTGACCGAGCTGCCGTATCAGGTCAACAAGGCTGCACTCGTGGAGCGGATCGCCGAGCTGGCGACGACCCGCAAGATCGAGGGGATCGCGGACCTCCGCGACGAGTCGGACCGTGACGGCCTGCGTGTCGTCATCGAGTGCAAGCGCGACGCCAACCCGCACAAGGTGCTCAACAACCTGTTCAAGCAGACCGCGCTCCAGCTCGCGTACAACCTCAACATGCTCGCGCTCGTCGATGGACAGCCGCAGACGCTGCCGCTCAAGGCCGTCCTTCAGCACCACATCGATTGGCGCCGCGACGTCGTCCGGCGACGGACGGAGTACGACCTGGCCAAGGCGCGCGACCGCGCGCACATCCTCGAAGGACTCAAGGTCGCGCTCGACAACCTGGACGCGGTCATCCGTACCATCCGCGAGTCTGCTGACGTGGAAACGGCGCGCGCGAACCTGATCGCGCGCTTCGAGCTGAGCGAGATCCAGGCGAACGCGATCCTCGAGATGCAGCTCCGGCGCCTCGCGGCACTCGAGCGCAGGAAGATCGAGGACGAATACATCGCCGTCATCAAGCTCATCGGCGAGCTCGAGGACATCCTCGCCAGCCCTGCGCGCGTGCTCCGGATCATCCGCGACGAGCTGACGGGGCTCGCCGACAAGTACGCAGGGCCGCGCCGGACCCGGGTCGCGGAGGACGCGAGCCGCGAGATGACGGACGAGGACCTGATCGCGGACGAGGACGTCGTCATCACGATCTCCGGCCGCGGCTATATCAAGCGCCAGCCGCTCGCGACGTATCGACGTCAGGCGCGTGGCGGGAAGGGGATCATCGGCGCACGAACGGTCGAGGAGGACGCCCTCGAGCATCTCCTTGTCGCCAATACGCATGACTGGGCGCTGTTCTTCACGAACCGCGGCCGCGTCTTCAGCTCCAAGGTCCATCAGATCCCCGACGCGAGTCGGACGGCCAAGGGCATCCCCGTCATCAATCTCGAGGGCGTCCAGGTCGATTCCGGCGAGACGGTCCTTGCCGTCGTCACGATCCCGAACTTCGAGAAGGGCCACAACCTCGTCATGGCGACCCGCCAGGGGATCATCAAGAAGACGCCGATCGAGCAGTTCGAGAAGGTGCGCTCGTCCGGCATCCGGGCCCTGACCGTCGCCGCGAACGACGAGCTCGCCTGGGTGGCGGTGACGAGCGGCCGCGACGATATCCTCCTGGCCACCGCGCTCGGCCGGCTCGCGCGCTTCTCGGAAGACGAGGTCCGAGCGATGGGACGGGACGCCGCGGGCGTGATCGGGATCCGGTTGGCGCGGAGCGGCGATCGAGTGGTCGCCATGACCGTCGCGCAGCCCGACGCGGACCTCCTCGTGCTCACGGAGACGGGGTACGGCAAACGCGTCCCCTTGACGGACTTCCGCCGAAAGCACCGAGGCGGCCAGGGGGTCCAGCTGATCGCCCTCGAGGGGCGCAAGACCGGGCCCGTCGCCGCCGTCCAGCTGGTGACCGAGCGTGACGAGGAGCTGCTGCTGATCAGCTCCAGTGGTCAGGTCGTGCGCACCGACGTGAAGAGCATCAACCGGTACAGCAGCAGCGCCCGGGGCGTGATCGTCATGCGCCTCAACCCGGGCGACGCGGTTGCCGGCATCGCGGTGTTCCGGGCCGGGCTGGCGGAGCTGCGTTCCATGGGCGACAATGGCGCCCCCTCCGACGGGCGAGGCGCGGAGGGCTCCTAGCGGAGGTCGGGGTTGGCGTTCACCGAGATACGGCAGTGAGCCGAGGCGCGGCCGTGGGGTTCGGCGCACCGGACGCGCAGTTCGACGAGCAGCTGGACCTCTACACCGGCAACGCGAACCGGGATCTCGCGCTCAAGATCGGCCGGTACCTGGGCGTCGAGCTCGGGCGGGTCGAGGTGTTCGAGTTCGCGAACGAGAACATCTTCGTCAAGATCCTTGACAACGCCCGGGGCAAGGACGTCTATCTGATCCAGCCCACCTGCTCGCCCGTGAACCGCTCGATCATGGAGTTGCTGATCATGATCGACGCGTTCAAGCGCGCGAGCGCCGAGCGGATCACGGCCGTGGTGCCGTATTACGCGTACGGCCGGTCGGACAAGAAGGACCAGCCGCGCGTCCCGATCACGGCCCGCCTGATCGCCGACATGATCACCGCTGCCGGTGCCGATCGGGTCCTCACCATGGACCTCCACCAGGGCCAGATCCAGGGATTCTTCAACATCCCGGTCGACGAGCTCACCGCGGTCCACCTCTTGAGCGGATACTTCCGACAGAAGGCCCTGACAGACCTGGTGGTCGTCACCGACCTCGGCTTCGCAAAGCGCGCCCGCACCTTCGCCGAACTGCTCGACGCGCCGCTGGCCGTCATCGAGAAGCGGCGTGTCGGGAACGAAGACAAGGCGGAGCTGATGAACGTGATCGGCGAAGTCCGGGGGCGGCGCACGGTGATCGTGGACGACGAGATCGATACCGCGAGCACGCTCATGGAGGTCGTCCGGGCGCTCCAGCGTGAGGGAGTCACCGAGATCTACGCGTGCGCGACGCACGGAGTACTTTCGGGCCCGGCGATCGACCGCATCCGCGACTCCGGGCTCCGGGAGGTCGTCATCACCGACACCGTCCCTCTCCGTCCCAGCAAGCGGCTGCCGAAGATCACCCAGCTGTCCGTCGCTCCGCTCATCGGCGAAGCGATCAGGCGCATCCATTTCCGGGAGTCGGTCGGGGCGCTGTTCTCCAGCGAGATCCAGTTCGTCCAGGAGATGACATTCTGGGAGAACGGCGGCGGCGAGCAGCCTGCGCTCGCGGGGACCGCGACGCGCCGCAACGGGGCGAGCGACCACGCTGGTCACGGGCGGGCGGGCGCCGACGAGGACAGCGCGCCGGGGAGGACGGAGCACGAACCGGGACGGAACGACGACCACGACCGCGAACAGCGCGGCGGCCTTCACCGGATGCCGGCGGAGGCGGGAGAGCGCAGGTGAGCCTGAAGCTCTATCGTCCGGTTCCGGGCGGCCTCAAGCCACGTCCTCCCGACGACAAGAACTGGCGACGGCAGCTGCGCTCAAGGCGATGGCGGGCTGCCCCACTCGAGAATCCGGAGGGGAAGCCGCTCGGTCCGCTCGCCGGCGTCCTCTTCTTCGGGGGATTGGCGGCACTCACGTTCATCCTCCTCGTGCTCGGCTACGGAACCGGGTTCTGGCGCTCCTGACGGAGTCGTTCCACCCCCGGTCCTATACTTGTCGACTCCGATGAAGAACTTGCTCTCCCGTTTCGTCGATACCAACGAGCGCGCCGTGCGGCGGCTGCGCGGGTACGTGGACGAGATCAACGCGCTCGAACCGGAGTTCGAGGCGCTCTCCGACGCCGAGATCCAGGAGCGGATCGGTGCCGTTCGCGAAGAGATCGCGGACGAGGCCGCGCCGGCGGAGCGCTCCAGCGAGGAGCTCGAGCACCCGGACATCGAGCGGCGCCGAGAGTTGGCCAAGGCGCGGCGCAAGCGCGACCACGAGCGGCTTCAGGACGTGCTCGATGGCGTCCTTCCGGAGGTCTTCGCCGCGGCTCGCGAGATGGGGCGCCGGCGCCTCGGGATGCGACACTTCGACGTCCAGCTGATGGGCGGCGCCGTGCTGCATGCGGGCAAGATCGCGGAGATGAGGACCGGCGAGGGCAAGACGCTGGTCGCGCCGCTCGCCGCGGCGCTCAACGCGCTCTCCGGCAAGGGCGTCCATGTCGTGACGGTCAACGACTACCTCGCGAAGCGCGACGCGCAGTGGATGGGGCCGCTCTACCACGGCCTCGGGCTCTCCGTCGGCATCATCCAGCACGACCAGGCGTTCCTGTTCGATCCGGAGTACCGGAGCAGCGACGAGCGGACGATGCACCTGCGCCCGGCCGAACGCCGCGAGGCGTACGCCGCGGACGTGACGTACGGGACCAACAACGAGTTCGGGTTCGACTACCTGCGGGACAACATGGTCGTCGAGCTCGAGCAACGCGTCCAGCGCGAGCGGTACTTCGCCATCGTCGACGAGGTCGACAACATCCTCATCGATGAGGCTCGGACGCCGCTGATCATCAGCGGGCAGGCCGAGGAGTCGGAAGACCTGTACTACCAGTTCGCGCGGCTGGTACCGAAGTTGAAGCCGCGACCCGAGGGGGCGACGGAGGGCGGCGACTACTTCGTCGACCTCAAGGAGCGCGCCGTCGCACCGACGGAGGAAGGCATCTCGAGGATCGAGAAGCTCCTCAACGTGCCGAACCTCTACGACGACGCGCGACTCGCGCGCTACTTCGACCAGGCGCTGCGGGCGCACGCGCTCTTCAGGCGCGACCGCGACTACCTGGTCAAGGACGGCGAGATCGTCATCGTCGACGAGTTCACCGGGCGCCAGATGCCGGGACGCCGCTGGTCCGAGGGTCTCCACCAGGCGATCGAGGCCAAGGAGGGCGTTCGCGTCCAGCGGGAGTCCGTGACGCTCGCGACGATCACGTTCCAGAACTACTTCCGGCTCTACGACAAGCTCTCCGGCATGACCGGGACGGCTATGACGGAGCAGGAGGAGTTCTACAAGATCTATGGGCTCGAGGTCGTCGCCATCCCGACCCACCGGCCGATGATTCGGGAGGACTATCCCGATCTCGTCTTCCGGTCGGAGGACGCGAAGTTCAAGGCGCTCATCGACGAGATCGTGGAGGTCGGCGAGGGGGGCAGGCCTGTCCTCGTCGGGACGGTCAGCGTGGAGAAGAGCGAGATCCTCTCAGAGATGCTCAGGCGGCGAGGGATCAGACACGAGGTCCTGAACGCCAAGTTCCACGAGAAGGAAGCCGGCATCATCGCCCAGGCCGGGATCAGTGGCGCGGTCACGATCGCGACGAACATGGCGGGCCGCGGAACGGACATCCTGCTCGGCGGCAACCCCGCCGGCCTCGCGTCCGCCGCGCTTCAGCGGAAGGGGGTCAACCCCGCGGAAGCGCCGCGCGAGGTCTACGACGCCGCGCTCGCGGAAGCGAAGGCGCAGACCGCCCAGGACCACGACCGGGTCGTCGAGGCGGGCGGGCTCCACATCATCGGCACCGAGCGACACGACGCGCGCCGGATCGACAACCAGCTCCGCGGACGCGCCGCACGCCAGGGCGACCCGGGCTCGTCCCGCTTCTATCTCTCGCTCGAAGATCCGCTCATGAAGCGGTTTGCGTCCGACCGCGTCGCCGGTCTGATGGAGCGGATGGGCCTCGAGGACGACGTCGCGATCGAGTCCCGCCTCGTCTCGAGGACGATCGAGAACGCACAGACGCGCGTCGAGGGCTACAACTTCGACATCCGCAAGCGCGTCGTCGAGTACGACGACGTCATCAACAAGCAGCGAGAGACGATCTATGCGGAACGGGACAAGGTCCTTCACAACGAGGACCTGACCGAGACCGTCCGCACGTTCGTCGCAGAGGAGATCGACGCCGTCGTCGACACGCACCTCGTCGGCGAGGACACGTCGGAGTGGGACATCGAGGGGCTCGAGCGCGCGCTCGAGGCGCTCGGGCTGCCGCGCGAGGAGATCTCGGAGGACCGCATCTGGGAGCTCGGGTCGCGAGAGGCGATCGTCACCCACTTCCAGGACGTCGCCGATGAGCTGCTCTCCGCGCGCGAGGAGGAACACGGGCCCGAAACCTGGGCGCTGGTGGAGCGGCTCGTCCTGCTGCGCACGATCGATTCGCTGTGGGTCGAGCACCTGACCGAGCTCGACGACATGCGGAGGGGCATCGGGCTGCGCGGCTATGGCGGCACGGACCCGCTGAACGAGTTCAAGCGGGAGGCGTTCCGGCTGTACGAGGAGTTGCGGGGCTTCATCCGACATCAGGTCGCCAGCACGATCTTCCGTGTCAGCGTGACACGGCAGCCTGCGCCTGTCCGGACCCCGGCACGGACCCCGGTCGGCGTCGCGGCCCGCGCCGCGGAAGACGGTTCGACCGACCCCCGGGCCGGGCGAGCGAGTGACACCGCTCCGGCGCCTGCGGTCACGACGACGGCAGCGTCGATGGTCGCGGCAACGTTCACGAGCGGGGATGGGAACGGGACGTCGACGACGGCCGGAACTGCGAACGGGAACGGATCCGGTCGGCGGACAGTGCCTGCGACGTCGAGCGCACCGAGGGTCGGCGGGCTCGGAACGCTCGCGGGCGCGACCGCCCGCCCCGGGACGATCCGCGAACAGTACGGAGAGCAGGCGAGCGCGCCGGCGGTCACGAGTCAGGGCGCGGGCGGAGCAAAACTCGGCCGGAACGAACCCTGCTACTGCGGGAGCGGGCTCAAGTACAAGAAGTGCCACGGGCGCTGAAGGCCACCACTCCCGCGACTTACTGACCGCTCCTTCGCCATCTCCGCCCGCCCCCGTCCTGCGGCCCCGGACGAACATCGCCACGCCTCCGTGGGACCCGAACGCCTGGTCTTCCATCAGCCCCCCTTGAGATAGTGTTAAGGGGTCTTTATACTTCGCAAAACACGCCGGAAGTCCCCTTCCGGCGTTCCGTTTAGGGTCCAGGGAGGGCGGACCCGCCGGTGAGGGAGTGAGGGAGCGGTGGATCCGAGCGCGGCCGAAGAGTCCTTCGTCGATCTCATCGCGTGTGAGCGAGATTGCCGAACGTGCAGCTACGCCGCCTGGCTCGACTGTGACGGCAATTGCGGCGTCTGTCCCCATAACGGTTACTGTCCCTGTGTCAACCCCGTCGTCGCTCGGAGCAAGACTGCGATCAAGATGATCGAGCTCCGACCGATCCTGCTCCAGGACCTGAGATCGAGGAACTGATGGAACCAGCGCTCATCCGAGACCTCGCGGAGCGGATCCACGCGACGTCGGGGCGTCTTTGACCTAGCCGAGAAAGAACGCCACCTCCGCGACCTCGAGCAGCAGGCGAGCGCCCCGGACCTCTGGGAGGATCCCAGGGCCGCCCAGCGGATCCTCAGAGAGGCGGACGACCTCAGAGAGGAGCTCACGACCTGGCGCGACCTTGAAAAGCGCGCCCGAGACCTCGTCGAACTCAACGAGCTCGCCGCGTCGGATGGGACCGATCCGCAACTGGAGGCGGAGATGGCGGCGGAGTATCAGGCGCTCGACGGAGCGTACGCCGCCCATCGGACGCGTCTCCTGTTCGCCGGGGGATACGACGAACGGGATGCGATCGTCACCATCAGCGCGAGGGCAGGTGGCACCGAGGCCACGGACTGGACGCAGATGCTCCTGCGGATGTATCTCCGGTGGGCCGAGCGGCACCGCTTCCGGACGGAGATCCTGGACCAGGTAGAGGGAGAGGAGATCGGGCTCAAGAGCGTCGCCGTCGGCGTCCGCGGGCGCTACGCGTACGGGTTCCTCCGAACGGAGCGCGGCGATCATCGACTCGTCCGACTGAGCCCGTTCGACTCGCAGAATCGGCGTCACACCACGTTCGCCCTCGTCGAGGTGCTGCCGGAGGTGGAAGACGAGGTCGAGGTCGAGGTCGACCCCGACGAGTTGCGGATCGACACGTACCGGTCGACCGGCGCGGGCGGCCAGCACGTCAACAAGACCGATTCTGCGGTCCGCATCACTCACCTTCCGACCGGCATCGTTGCACAGAGCCAGAATGAGCGATCGCAGATCCAGAACCGCGACACCGCGATGAAGATCCTCAAGGCTCGACTGCTGGAGCGACGGCTCCAGGAGCGGGAAGCCGAGATCGCCCGCCTCAAGGGCGCCCACGTCCAGGCGAGCTGGGGCAACCAGATCCGATCCTATGTCCTTCACCCGTATCAGATGGTCAAGGATCACCGAACCGGGCATGAGACGAGCGACACGGCGGGTGTTCTCGACGGAGACCTCGACGGGTTCATGCAGGCGGAGCTGGAGCGCCTCGCGACAGAGGTCGACCGGGACGCCGCGTGACGGCCGGGTGGGCAGCGCGCTCGGCAGGGACGCAGCGCGGCGACTCGGAGCAGCGCCGGGTGGGAGGCAGACTCGACGTGCGGAGGATGCGACCGGCCGACGCGTCAGCCGCTGCCGACGTCTTCTACGCCGCGCAGGACGAGCTCTACGATCGGCTGCACCAGCCGCGGATACCGCGCAACGAGGCGTCGCTGACCGCCTTCCTCGAGCGCCTCGTCCGCTCCGATCCGGAGCGCGCGTGGGTCGTGGAGTCGGAAGGCGATGGGACGGCACCGGACGGCGCCGCCGCGGCATCCGACGCCCGCCTCGCCGCCTTCGGGGTCGCGGTCCAGCGCGAGGCGTTCTGGTTCCTTTCGTTCCTGTTCGTCCGGCCCAAGGAGCAGGGGACCGGCGTCGGGCGGCGCCTCCTCGAGCGATGCATGCCCGGTGAGGGCGCCGGCGAACAGCCCGCGATCCTCGCGACATGTGTGGAATCGCTGCAGCCCGTTTCCACCGGGCTCTACGCGAGCTACGGCATCGTGCCGCGGATGCCCATGTTCGCGCTCGTCGGCGAGCCCCGTCCCGGGTCGCTTCCGGCCCTGCCCCCGTCGGTCCGCATTCGATCCTTCGAGTCGATCGCCGAGGGTGAGATCGACGGTCACCGACGCTTGGTCGAAGCCGTTGGATCGATCGACCACGCCAGGCTGGGCTACGCCCGTCCAGGCGACCACAGGGCATGGCGCGTCGACGACGGACGACAGGGGTTCATCTATGTCGCGCGCGGCTCGGGAGAGCCGCTCGGCTACGGATACGTCCAGACGAGTGGGCGCGTCGGGCCCGTCGCGCTCCTCGATCCCGCTCTCGGACCCGCCGTGGTCGGGGATCTCATGCAACGCGCGCGACCGGCTGGCGCATGGCTTGCCCTCGTCCCCGGGGTTGCCGACCATACGCTCCTCGCCCTGTTGCGCGCCGGTCTCCGCTTCGACGGTACCCCGGCGCTCTTCTGTTCCACGCGAGACGGGCCCCGCTTCGAGGGATATCTGCCGGCCAGCTTCGCGCTCCTGTGATGCGTGGCGAGCGCGGCGCGGTCGTACGCGGCACCGAGTGGAGTGCCGCGCTCCGCCGGGGGTCGGAGGCGGAGCTGAGGACGTGGCTCGAGTTCGCGCTCGCGTGCTGCGACGCCGCCGACGACGTCGGCCTCCGCTACTTCCGACACGCCGTCGAGATCACCACGAAGCCCGATCGGAGCTACGTCACCGGTGCTGACACCGCGATCGAGGAGCTGATACGCGGCCGACTCGCGGACGCATACCCGGACCACGGGATCCTGGGCGAAGAGTTCGGCGAGGAGGGGGCCGAGTCCTCGGTGCGATGGTACGTAGACCCGATCGATGCCACGCACAACTTCATGCGTGGGATCCCGATCTTCGCCACTCTGCTCGCGGTCGAGCGCGACGGCGAGATCCAGGTGGGGGTCATGAGCGCTCCCGCACTCGGGCAGCGATGGTACGCGTGGCGAGGCGGGGGCAGCTGGGCGGCGGTGACCCTCCGCGGAGTCGGGAGAGCGGCCCCGTCTCCTCGCCCGCTCCACGTCTCGAAGGTCGGGTCGATCGCGGAAAGCAGCCTCGTCCACTCCTCCGTGTCCACGCTGGACACGCCGCGCTGGCCCGGCTTTCGCATGCTCCTCGCGGACGTCTGGCGCGAGCGGGGGTTCGGCGACTTCTGGGGATACGGGCTCGTCGCCGAGGGCGCCGCGGAGGCGATGGTCGAGGCCGGGATGCACAGCTGGGACCTGGCTGCTGCAAGCGTGGTCGTCGAGGAGGCGGGGGGTCGTCTCACGGACCTCAACGGGGTGCGGACGATCCAGGCTGACACCTGTCTGGCATCGAACGGGCTGCTCCACGACGAGCTCCTGCGGGCGATGGCGGGGTAGCGTCGGGCGCCGGCCGACGGCCGACAGGTTCGGCGGCGGCGGACAGGTCCTGTGCTACGCTCGGCCGGTGAGCCTCTCTGTGGACCGAGCCTCGGAGGGCGCGACGGATCGTTCGGGCGCAGCCCTGCCCCGGCTTAGAGGCGCGCGAGGACGCGCGGGACGGGACGGCGCGCTCACGATCCGCCGGCCGTCGGTCGCGCTCCAGGACGTGAGCAAGGTCTACCCCAACGGCAGGCATGCCCTCGTCGACGTCGACCTGATCATCCCCGAGGGCGACTTCGTGTTCCTCGTCGGGCCATCGGGCGCAGGGAAGAGCACGCTCATCAAGCTGCTCGTGCGCGACGAGCTGCCGACGACCGGCCTCGTCTTCGTGGCTGGGCACGACCTGAGCCGGTTGAAGCGAGGCAAGGTCCCGCACCTCCGGCGCGAGATCGGGATCGTGTTCCAGGACTTCCGGCTCCTGGCCAGCAGGACAGTGCGTGAGAACGTGGCGTTCGCGCTCGAGGTCATCGGGGCTCCGCGCCGCCAGATCGGACCGGCAGTGGAGCGTGCGCTTGCGATCGTGGGACTGACGGAGCAGGCCGGCCAGCGGCCGAGCCAGTTGTCGGGCGGGGAGCAGCAGCGGACGGGCATCGCCCGGGCGATCGTGCACCAGCCCCGCATCCTGATCGCCGACGAACCGACGGGGAACCTGGACCCGCTGACGAGCTGGGAGATCATCCAGCTCCTGCTGCGCATCAATGAGATGGGCACGACGGTGCTGATGGCGACCCACAACGCCGAGGTCGTTACGGCCCTCCGCAAGCGTGTCGTCGCTCTCGAGGACGGAAGGGTCGTGCGCGACGAGGTCGGCGGCTATCACCGGGAGTATTGAGCGCCGCCGCTGCGGCACGGCCTAGCGGTGGTCCATTTCCTCGCGTTCTCGCTGCGCCGTGCTGCCGAGGGGCTGTGGCGCCATCCCGTCACCAGCATCGCGGCCGTGCTCACGATGGTGCTCATGCTGCTGATGGTGGCGGGCCTGCTGATCGTCCTATCCGGTCTCCAGGCGGGGCTTCGCTTCGTGGAGGAGAAGGTCGAGGTGCAGGCAACACTCAACGAAGGGGTCAGCCGGGAACTCGTCGGCGCACTCGAGGCAGACCTGCGCGCACTGCCCCAGGTTGCAAGCGTCACGTACGTGAGCAAGGAACAGGCCCGTGAGGACTTCCGCGCGTTCCTGCGCTCGCAAGGTAAGGAGGATCTCAGCGAGTACACCGGCACGAACCCATACCCGGCGAACCTGAGCATCAGGCTCCGCGACCCGGACGCCTTCGGGCAGGTCGCCGAGACCTTGAGGCGGCCCCGCGGGGTCGTGCGCGAGATCTACGAGCGACAGCAGCTCGCCGAGTCCATCTCGACCATCGCCGACGTCATCCGGACCGTCGGCTTCGTCGTCGTCGCGGTGGTCGGGCTGATCGTGCTCCTCATCGTCATCAACACCATCCGGATGGCGGTCATGGCGCGTGCTCAGGAGATCGAGATCATGCGGCTGGTCGGCGCCTCCGACGCCTTCATCCGCTGGCCCTTCATCTTCGAGGGCCTGCTCGTGGGCCTGCTCGGGGCGCTGATCACGCTTGCGCTGCTGGCGCTCGGATCCCAGCCCATCGGGCAGCTGACCTTTCTGATCGCAAGTCGCGTGCCCGTCGGGTTCAACCAGCAGCTCGCCCAGCAGGTCGTCGCGATCGTCCTTGCGTCCGGGCTCGGGCTCGGCGGCCTCGGAGCTTACATCTCGGTCCGGACCTATCTGACGCGCTGACGCGAGAGCCTGTGCGCGCGACGCAGGCAGCGAAAGCACGAACGCGACGACCACTGCGGTCGTCGCGTTCTCGTCTGCGTTGGTGGAGATGGGGGAGGGTCGAACTCCCCGTCCAGAACCCTCAACCGAGGACCTAGCTACGAGCGTGTCCGATGGTTTGTCGTCATCCTCGGCGGCCGGCATCGGCACCGTCCATCCGAGGACCAGTCACGTCCCCTTGCGGGCTTGTTCTCCGGCTACGCGACGCTTGCCGGAGCTGCATCCCCGCTTCATGACGCTTCCACAGCCCACGGGGATGAGGCTGCTTCCACGCTCACCTTACCGCCTTAGGCGGCGAGGGCGAGAGATCGCTGGCTGTTGCCAGTTACTTCTTTTGCCGTCTGTTTTACGAGGCCCGACGGCACCTCGGCTCGCGTTCCTCGGGGATCAGGCCCTGTCGAAACCACGCATCCCCATGTGTCCGGACCTTGCGTCCTGACGCAAGTATCGTAACCCATCCCCGGGACGGCGACAAGCGATGCTTTCCGACGCTCCGGCGACACCGGCGACCCCGTCCCTGTTAGCGTCCTCGGGTCACCTCGGCGAGCTCCCGCGCGACCTCGCGCCGCGCGTCGCGCTCCGCGATGTCGCGCCGCCGGTCGTGGAGCTGCTTGCCGCGCGCGAGTCCCAGCTCCAGCTTCGCGTGACCTCGACCGGTGATATAGAGGCGAACGGGAACGATCGTCAGCCCCTTCGCGGCCGCACGGCCGAGCAACTGGTCGATCTCGGAGCGGTGGAGGAGAAGCTTCCGGGTACGGCGCGGCTCGTGGTTGTTACGGTTGCCGCCTTCAAAAGGCGCGATCGTGGCACCGATCAGCCAAGCCTCGCCGCGCTCCACGCGCGCGTACGCGTCCTGGAGATTCGCCTTTCCGGCACGGATGCTCTTGATCTCCGTGCCAGTCAGGACGAGTCCCGCCTCGAACGTGTCTTCGATGTGGTAGTCGTGACGCGCCTTCCGGTTGACGGCCACGGTCTGCTCGCCCACCTTCGAGCCCCTCGAGTGAAGGGAGCCCGCGCGACCGCCAGACCCCCTGGACGCACGAACGCCGGCCCCTTCGGGCCGGCGTCCGAGTTGCTAGACCACCACGCGGTGGGTCGCCTTAGGCGACTACCTCCCGCAAGGTGGTGCAGCGACTAGAACAATCGATCACTGCACATCACCTCCTTTCGTCTGTCGAAAGGATACGCGAGACAGCGCCGGCTGACAAGCCCCCGCCCCAGATGCCTCGCCCACCCCTACGCCGCCGGGCGCAGCGAGCTTCCCTCCGCCTCCTCCTCGAGCAGGACCTCGATCGCGCGGTCGAGCACTCGATCCTCGTCCGGATCCTCATCGTCCGGTGCCTCCACGAGGACGTCCGGCTTCAGCCCCTTCTCGTTGATCCACCTCTGGTTCGGCGTCAGCCACTTTGCGATGGTCAACCGGAACCCGCCGCTGTCGGGCTCGAGCGTCTCCCAGGTCTGGATGGTGCCCTTGCCGTACGTCGGCGTCCCCACGAGCACCGCGCGCCCTGTGTCCTGGAGGGCGCCGGCGAGGATCTCGGTCGCGCTCGCCGAGTTCTCGTTGACGATCGCGACGATCCTGATGTCGGCGTCGGTCGCGACGCCGCCCGCGATCGCTTCCTTCGCTTCCCTCCTGCCCTTCGCGTCTTCCTGCCAGTAGATCGGCCCCTCGGCGATGAACTGGCTCGCGATGTCGAGTGCGGCGTCGACGAAGCCGCCCGGGTCGTCCCGGAGGTCGAGCACGAGGTGCTTGAGGCGCTTGTCTGCGACCAGCTCGTGAAGCTGGTCCTTGAAGTCGTCCGCCGCGCTCGAGCTGAAGCTCTCGATGCGCAGGTACCCCACACGGCCGTTGGCCAGGACCTCGCTGATGACGTCCTCGGTCTCGATCATCGCCCGCTCGATGGTCACCTTGAATTCGGCCGCATCCCCTCGGCTGACGGTCAGCGTCACGGACGTCCCGGCCTTGCCCCGGACGCGGGCGATGGTCTCGTCGAGGGTGTCGCCGTCGACCGACTCGCCGTCCACGGCGAGCACGCGGTCGTTCTTCTGGAGGCCAGCGCGGATCGCGGGCGAGTTTCGCAGCGGCCGCGCCACGAGCAGGTGGCAGGTCCCGCCGATCGGCGAGCAGGGCTCGTTCGTGGTCTCGTCGCGGGTCGTCATCTCGGCGCCGATCCCCTCGAACTGGCCCGTCAGCGCCGAGAGGCTCTCGCGATACTCCTGGGAAGTCATGTACGACGAATAGGGGTCGTCCAGCGCCTCGAACAGGCCGCTGATCGCGCCCTCGACAAGCTTCTTCTCGTCGTACGTCCCGACGAAGTCGTTCGTGATCTTCCCGTACGCGTCCCAGAACGGCTGGAACCGCTCCTGGAGGCTCGGCGGGGTTCCGGCCGTCGACTGCTGTCGCTGGCCGAGCGTGAACCCCGCAACGAACAGTGCCGCACCGGACAACGCGGCGATGAGGAAGAGGGCGACGACGACCGTGAGGCGCCCTGGGGCCTGCGACCCAGGGACGGCCTGGAGCGGGCTGGGGAGGCCCGGGGGCAGCTCTTCGATCAGCGGTCGCGCGAGCTGCCCGTTGGAGCCCGAGTGGTCGCTGGCAGAGGGCGATGAAACGGTCCCGCGCGCATCGACGGCGCCAGGATCGACCTCTGCTCCGTCTGAGGGAGAGGCCGGCGAGGGGGTCTGGAGAGAGGACATCGAGACCAGGGGATCCTTCGTCGTGAGCGCGCCGCTCGCGCGGCGCCATGATCAGTCTACGCCGGCGGCCGACCAGACGCCTCCGGCAGCCACGCCCCAAGCGTGGCGGCGCGACGTTGGTGGGTCACGACTCCCCGACTCGCTCTCCACGCCGCGGCGCCGCGCACCAGGGCGCCGGCCGGGACCAGGCGACGCCGAGTGGGGCGGCGCCGCCGTCAGGGGACCGGGACGAACTTGCCGTCGAGCGGCGAGCCCTTCGGAACGCCGACCTGGACGACGCCGGTCACCGTTCCGTAGTCGGACACCCAGGTGTCCTTGTGCAGCAGCTTCCCCTTTGCATCGCGCACGTGGCGCGTCACGCTGACGTCCATCCCGTCCACGGGCCACTCGACCCGCTTGCGCGCCCCCGGCGGCAGCTCGTCCGTGTACTCGATGGAGTCGCCGGCCTCCTCCCGGTTCCAGACCCGCGGCTCCGAAAAGACCACCTGCCGCCGGTTCGGCACGCCGTAGATGTCGAACCGGACGGCGCCCTCGCTGTTGATCGCACGGATGAGGATGGGGTGTGGCGTGTCGTTGCGGAAGCTCATCGTGGTCACGAATGACTCGCTCCGAGCGACGGTGGCGTCGAGCCCGAGCGGGTAGCGGCTGATGTAGTAGTAGTGCGCCTTGCGAGCACCCGCCTCGAGCCCGGCGCGCATCGCAGCGTTGAAGATCGTGGTCGAGCAGGAGCAGATCCCACCACCGAAGGCGCCCGTCGGGTCCGTCCGGCCGTTGTTGATGAAGCCGCCCGGGCCTACCCCGCCGAGCTTGCGCAGCGACCCGACGACCTCCCAGAAGTCGAACCACTCCCCCGGCGCCACCGTGTGCCCGTCGATCTTCTGCGCCGGCCGCGAGATGTTGTTGCCCCAGAAGTTCTTCTCGCTCGGGACGTAGTGCGTGGTCCAGGTCGAGAGGCGCTTGACCTTCTTGGCGCCCGCCTTCGCCATCTCGGTCGTGTAGCTCGGCTCCGTGGGTCGCACGACCAGTGCGAGCTGGGGGTTCGGGGACCCGGTCGTCCGCGCCATGAGCGCCTGCCGGATCGCGGCCGCGGTCGCCCTGACATCCACGCGGCGGCCGTCCTGGCCCGGGACCACGCGGACGGAGTTGCCCTGCCCGAACCGGAACGCGGCGTCCCTTGGCTGCCGGTCGACCTTCGCAGTGATGCCCTTGACCGCGGCTTCGACCCGAGCGGAAACGAGCGCCGGCGCCCACTCGCGCCCATTCGTCGTCGTGAACGTCAGCCAGCGTCGCAGCTCGGACGCGGGGATGCGGAAACGAGTATCGGCGTGGGACAGGACGAGCCCGTCGCCACCGATCGTCTCGGCCTGTCGCATCGCTTCCGCGACGGCATCCTCCGCCCGCTGCGTCGGGAATGCCGGCGCCACCCGGCTCGCGTGGAGCGCTACCGTGGCGTCCCCGTGCCCGGCCTGCACCATCGCCCGGGTCGCCGCGAGTGCCGCGTGCACGCGGTCGACAGCCACACCATCTGCCGACGGTGTCGTCGAGAAGGATCGGCCGTCGGGACGGAGCCGGATCGTGGCATCGACGGGATCGCGGTCAGCTCCAGCAACCGCGCGACCGATCGCCGCCTTGAGTCGGCTCTCGTCGAAGCCCACCTCGAGCCCGATCGCGGTCCCCTCGATGAGGCTCCGGACCGATCCGATCGTCTGGTCCGCAACGCTGCCGTCGCGCCCGACCGAGAACGCGTGGTCCAACGCCTGAGCGAACTCGTAGTCACGGCCGATATCGGCATACGGCACGCGGATCGTGCCCTCTGGAGAGACGAGGTGGAGCGCCCCCGCGGACATGGACGGCAACTCCTGGCGCAGGCGCGCCTCGGCCTCGGCCCGGTCCAGACCCGCGATCGACACGCCCGCTACCGTGACACCCGGGGGCGCCTTCCCCGCGTGGAGCGACGCCAGTCCGAACACGAACGCGGCGGCCAGGACGAGCGCGGCGGCCACCGTGAACAGGAAGGCGACGACCGCCGCACGCCACGGCGATCTCGCCGCCGTTGCGGAGGACGGGCGCGGCGCGGTGTCGGTGAGGCTCGTCACGCGGTGGGCATCCTAACAACGCGAGGGCGGAGTGCCCCGAGTACGGAGGTACTGCTGGCGAAGGTGGCGGCGGACGTATGACGGCCGACGCCGCCCGAGTGTTTCATCCCTGGCGGGGAAGGACGACCACGCGCCGGTTCGGCTCCTCGCCGATCGACTGCGTCGCCACGCGCGGATCCTCGCGGAGCGCGATGTGGATCCATCTCCGCTCGAGCGCGGGCATCGGCTCGAGCTGAAGCATCTTGCCTGTCTCGAGCACACGGGCCGCGGCGCGCCGGGCGATATCCTGGAGCTGCCGCTCCCGGCGCCCGCGGTAGTCCTCGACATCGACGAGGACACGCGTCCAGCTCCCGATCCGACGCGAGAGCATCAGATTGACGAGGTGCTGCAGCGCGGAGAGCCGCTCCCCCTTCCGTCCGATGAGAGCGCCCAGCGCCTCCTTCTCGTCCCCCTCACCCGTCACGTCGAGCTTCGCCGTGTCGCCCGTGCGGACCGTGACCGCGACGCGGTAGTCCATGAGCTCCATCAATCGCTCGAGGATCTCCCTGCCGGCCTCGAGCGCCTCCGGCGACGCCTCCGCGGCCTGGATCTCCTCCCGTTCCACGGAGAGCGACGCGCGAGCGTTCGCGACCTCCGCCTGCTCGTGCTGCGAGAGGCCGCTCGTTCGGCGCTCGTCCCGCT